>NZ_JADFUD010000020.1:0-134625 GCF_054820065.1 Bradyrhizobium sp. UFLA06-06 | reverse complement strand
AGTTCGTCGGCAGCGTCAGATGTGTATAAGAGACAGATGAAGACCAGCCCGGCATCGCGCGCCGTCGGCATGTCGACGGCGACCTCGCCCTGGCGCAGTTCCATTTCACGTACCATGTGTCAATCCAGCGATATGTTCAGCGCCTTGACCACGCCCGCCCATCGCGCGCGATCGGTATTCACGAACTTGTCGATCTCGGCCTGGCTCTTCGCGTGCAGCGGCGGGAATCCGATCTTGAGCAGCGAAGCGCGGAACGCCTCGTCGTTCAAGGCCCGGTCGAGGCTCGCCTTGATCTTGTCGGCGACGTCATCAGGCACTTTCGATGGCGCTGCGATACCATACCAGACGCTGACCGCATAATCGGGATAGCCGCTCTCGGCGATCGTCGGCAGATCGGGCAAATCGGGGATGCGCTCCGTCGAGCTGACGCCGAGCGGCCGCAGCATGCCCGATTTGACCGGCGGCAGCGCGGTGCCGAGCGTGTCGAACATCAGCTGGATGTTGCCGGACAAGAGGTCGGTCAGCGCCGGACCCGCGCCCTTGTAGGGCACGTGGGTCATCTCGACGCCGGCCATCTGCTTGAACATCTCGCCGGCGAGATGAACCGTGCCGCCGGTGCCGGCCGATCCGAAATTGAGTTTTCCGGGATTCTTCTTGGCGTAGGCGACGAACTCCGCGATCGTCCTGGCCGGCACCGAGGGATGCACCTCCATGATCATCGGCGCGTCCGTGATCACGGACAGCAGGCGAAAATCCCTGGCCGGATCGTAGGGCAGCTTCTTGTAGAGCAGCGGATTGAGCACGAAGATCGAGGCGGCGGTCACGAACAGCGTGTAGCCGTCGGGATCGGAGCGCGCCACCGCTTCGGCGCCGATCGCGCCCTGTGCGCCGGCCTTGTTCTCGACCACGACCACCTGCTTGAGATCGCGCCCGAGATATTCGCCGACGATGCGGCCGAGCACGTCGGTCGGCCCGCCCGCGGCATAGGGCACCACGAGCTTGATCGGTCGCGTCGGATAATCCGCGGCTCGCGCCGGCAGCGTCGCCGCCAGCAACGCCGTCAGAGCAACAATGAATAGCGATGATGCGCGCCGCTGCATGCCGTTTCCCCGTTGTCTTGTTCTTGGGGAGCGAGAGTAGCGGATAATGCGGACGCCGCAATCAGCCGAGCCAGTATTTGCCTGCGATCATGACGATCTCGCCCGCGATCACGCCGGCGAAGATCGACTTCCTCGCCAGCATGAACACGACAAAGCCCGCGGCGACGGCGCCGTAGCGCAGCCAGTCCGGCACGCTGGCGAGCGCGCCCGGCGGCTGCACCACGATCTGCGCGATGATACCGGCGAGGATCGCGGTGGCGACCGCCCTCACCCAGACCAAGAGCTCGGAGTTCTCGTCGATGCCGCCGCCGAACCACAGGCCGAGCATGCGCCAGATCTGATTGGGGATGACGCCTGCCACGAACAGGATCGCGAGCGCATGCCAATCGCCGATGAAGGTACTCATGCGCGCGCCCCGACGATGCCTGCCCTCGCCCGGTGCACGGCATAGGCGATGGTGCCCGCGACGACCCCGCTGACCAGGATGTCGACGCCGCTGTTCAGCATCGCCGCCAGCGGGAACAGCAATAGGCCGAGCACCAGCGCGATGACATCGGCGAGCTCGCGGCAATTGCGCGCCGTGGAGAAAAGGAAGGCGAGCGGCGTCAGCATCAGCATGCCGGCGGCGAACAGCGGCGTGAGGTTCGCCGCGAGCATGTAACCGATCGTGTTGGCGATCAGGCAGACCGTGACCAGCCCGCAGCCGAGCCCGTGGATGAAGGCGATGCGCCGGTTGCGCGGCACCTGCGGCAGGAAGCGGAAGCACTCGACCCACAGCGTCACGGCGGTGAGATGCGCCACCAGGATCAGATGCCGCCGCTTGGTCTGTTCGGTGCGCATCATCGGCAACACCGAGACCACCATCGGGAACAGGCGGATCGCACTGACGGTGACCGCGATTGCCGATTGCAGCACGGTGGCGCCGGAGCCGAGCGTCGTGATCACGATGATCTGCGCGGGACCGGCCCAGACGAACGCCGTGCTCGCCAGGGTCCAGCCCAGCGAAAAGCCGGAATCATGCGCCAGCGCGCCGATGCCGAGATAGGTCGCAAACAGCACCAGGGTCAGCACGGTCGCGCCGATCGACCGCGCGCCCCACAGGAAGGCGCGGAACGAGGTGTGCCATTGCGGAGAATCGAGCGGAGGAAGCGCCACGGGGAACCGGATGGTTTTGCAATCGCGGCGGATTAGGGCGCGGACAACGCAGGGTCAAGCAAGTGACGGCGCACGGCGGGTATGCGCCTCGGTAGCCCGGATGAAGCGCCAGCGAAATCCGGGGCCGCTTTTGCAACCGGCGAGAGCTGTCCCGGATTGCGCTTCGCTTCATCCGGGCTACGGATCCACGCAATCACGCCCTGTTCTTCAGCACGAAGCACGCCCCGCCCGCCTTGCGAATGCGGTTGCACAGGCCGTCGGCTTCGGGGCGCGTGTCGGCGCCGATGCGCACCTGGTAGAAGGTCGCGCTGCCGCGGGTGCGCAGCCGCGAAGAAAGCAAGCTCGGATCCTGATCCCCGATCACATTGGACAGGCGCTTGATGGCGCGGGCATACATCGCCAGCGCCTTGTCGCGGCTGAAGCCGGCGGCAAGCTGCACGCCCCAGACCTTGGCGGCCGACAGAGTGATGTGCTGCCCGAGCCCAGCGACGAACGGATTCGGCGCGCGCTTCAGCAGCGCCATCAGCTCGCGGCAGCTCGTGGTCGGCGCGCGCTGCGGCATCTTGCCGTTGCGCCCGGCGGCGGCCCAGTCGTCGACGCTGGAGCCGGTGATCGCGGAGACGTAATTGCGCGTCTCCTGCGGCATGTAGCCGGAGCCGGCGAGCCAGTCCTGGATCCGGCGCGGACCGGCATTGTAGGCCGCGGCCGCGAGGCCGAGATTGCCGAACTGGCTGCGCAGCTCGCTGAGGAATTCGGCCGACTTCGGCAGCGCCTGCACCGGATTGAACGGATCGAGCAACCCGCGCTCGTTTGCCGTGCCCGGCATGAATTGCGCGATGCCCTGCGCGCGCTGGCCGTTGCGGGTCATGGGACCGACCGCATCGGCCTGGAAGCGGCTCTCCTGCCAGATCACGCGCGCGAAGAATTCGAGCGGCAGGTCGTTCGCCCGCGCCGCCGACTCGATCATCAGGCACATCGCCTCGCGGGTGTCGCTCTCGCGCGCGTCGTCTGCGGGTTTCTCAGTCGTTGCCGCAGGTTTCTCGGCCTGTGTCGCCGGCGTATCCGCGGGGGGTGCAGGTTTCTCGGCCGATGGCGCAGCCTGATCTCCCGGCGGTGGCGCAGGCTGATCTGCCGGCGCCGCGGCGGGTTTCTCGGCGGGCGCGACGGGCTTGTCAGCGGGCGGCGCTGCGGGCTGCTCGGCGGACGGCGGCGGCGCCGGGGCTGCGGCAGGCGCGTCCTCGGCGCCGGCGCCGACCGGCGACACCAGCAACACAAGCATGACCCATGCGGCGCAACGACCCGTTCGCATCGCAAATCTGCTCCCGCGCGGCGTGGCTTGACACCGCAAGCTCGTGGTCTAGCTATGGACTGAAATGATGGCGCGCAAAAGGGAGCGCAAAATGGCCGCAGCTACGGACGATCAACTCGGCTTTGCCTCCGACGACGACGCCCCGATCGGCTACATGAAGCGGACCCGCGATTATTACGCGGCGATCGGCTACACCACCCCCTACCGCTGGGCGCATTACACCTCCGCCCCGTTCCAACCTCTGAAGAAGCCGCTGAACCAGTCCCGGGTTGCCATCATCACGACCGCGGCACCGTTCGACCCCACCCGGGGCGACCAGGGCCCCGGCGCGAAATACAATGGCGGCGCCAAATTCTATTCGGTCTATGATGGCGACACGTCGGAGCCACACGATCTGCGGATTTCGCACATCGCCTATGACCGCACCCACACCACGGCGACCGACAGCGGCACCTGGTTCCCGCTGGCGCAATTGAAGCGCCTCGCCGCGGCCGGCACGATCGGCGACGTCGCCCCGCGCTTCTTCGGCGCCCCGACCAACCGCAGCCACCGCGTCACAATCGAGACCGACGCGCCGGAAATCCTCAAACGCTGCCGTGACGACAATGTCGACGCCGCGGTGCTGGTGCCAAACTGCCCGGTCTGCCACCAGACCATCAGCCTGGTGGCGCGGCATCTCGAAGCCAACGGCATCTCCACGGTCGTGATGGGCTGCGCCAAGGATATCGTCGAGCACGCCGCGGTGCCGCGCTTCCTGTTCTCCGATTTCCCGCTCGGCAATTCCGCCGGCAAGCCGCAGGACGTTGCCTCGCAGGCGTTCACGCTGGAGCTGGCGCTGCGCGTGCTGGAGTCCGCGCCTGGCCCGCAGACCACGGTGCAGTCGCCGCGGCGCTGGAGCGAGGATGCTTCCTGGAAGCGTGACTACAGCAACGCCGATGCGCTCAGCGCCGAGGAGCTGGCCCGCCTGCGCCGCGAGTTCGACGCGCAGAAGGAGATCGCCAAGGGGCTGCGCGTCGCGTAGGGCTCGGCGTTAGACACGGGCACTTTGCCAACTCACGGTGTCATCGCCCGGCCTTGACCGGGCGATCCAGTATTCCAGAGACACCAACCAGTCACGGAGAAGCCGCGGCGTACTGGGTCCCCCGGTCAAGCCGGGGGACGACAAGCGGAGGCGTAATGCTCACTCTCGCTTCTTGTCAATCATGGACGCGGACAAGCCCGGTCATGACGAAGCTACCTCTCACGGCCGTCTCTTAGGGCTAACTCAACTCGGCTGATCCGCGGCGACCTGTACGGCGGTGAGCATGCCGGTCCGTTCGTGGCAGCCGAGATATTCGAAGAACTGCTCGTCGGCGGCTGCCACGGTGACCTCGTGATACAGCCTGAGCTTGGCGTTCGGGCCCAAGGTCGAGAGATACTTCATCGCCGCGCCAAAAATCCTGACATGGGTCGGGTGCGATTCCGCCCAGCGCTCCAGCGCCGCGAGGCTCTTCCACCAGCTCTGGCCGTAGGACTTTTCGGTCAGCCTGCCCTCGGCATCGACAACGCGCATGTAGCGGTTGGCGTAGCAGCCGATCGGCACGCCATCGTCGCGCAGGAAATCCATGCCCTCGCGCAGCACCGGCTCGACATCGTCGAGATACATCTTGCGTTCCGATGCTTCGGTGTCGCTCCAGTCCTGTCCGGAGCGGATCAGGCAGAGATTGTCATGCGCAATCACGCGGATGCGGTCGCCGTCGCGGATCACGCGCGGCCCGCCGCCTGGCGTCATCGCGTCGGTCTGCGACAGCGGGATACGGTCGCGCATGCCGCCCCAATAGGCGTGCTCCTGCACCTCGCCGCTCATGCCGTCGGCGAGCACCGCGACACCCTCCGGACGGCCGAGCGACGAGAACAGCGTCTCGTAGCGCGCCACATGCGGCCGCAGCACCTCGATGAAGCGGCCGACGCCCTCAGTGGCGCCGCTGCCGGTCCAGGCCTCGCGCGCGCCGTCGAACCAGGCGTCGAAACGCCCGGCATCGTCCCAATAGGCAACCGAGACGACGTTGGTGAAGCCGGCCTGGTCGACATATTGCGCACGATCCCAATGCGTCGGACCGTTTTCCCTGGCAAAGCGCGTTGCGATCTGCGCCAGCGCCGCGGTCACGGCGGCGGTCGGCTCGCCGCGATATTGCACACCGAAATAGGCCATGATCACGCGTGCGACCGCGGGCTTGTGGCGTGCAACGAAGGACGGATAAGGCGGCGCGTAATCGTCCGGTACGCGACGATGACGCGACCGCGCCGTCTGCAGATGGAAGGGAATCGCGGATTCCATGACAGTCGCCTCCGGTTGGATGTCGTGCGTTCAGCTCGCGGCCGCGTCGATCTCCTCAAGGCTGTCGAGCGGCAGCGCGAAATGCTCGACGCGCTTCGAGGGCTTCTTGTTCAGCAGCAGACGCGTGACATCGGGGCGCGAATAGTGCCCGGCCGGATCGGCGGCGTTCTTGGCGATCCCGATCGCGCCGAGATCGATATCGGCGAGCAACAGCCCCTCCTGCTCGGGCGGCAGCTTCTCGGCGATCGAGCTGCCGTCCGGCCCGTAGATCGCGGCGTGTCCGCCGCCGACATGCAGCAGCGCGTGCTTGTCGTCGCGGTCGCACATCTCGTCGACCATTGCCTGCGAGACCGTGGCGCAGGGCGCCAGCACGAAGCACGAACCCTCGACCGCATAGACCCGCGAGGCCGCGTTGTTGACCTCCCAGCCGAGCGCCGGTGCGAACGGATCGTACAGCGAGAAGCTCGGCCAGGCCGCGACATGGACCTGCTCGTTCTGGGCGTACATGGCGTATTTCGACAGCGGCTGCAGGTGCTCCCAGCAGCACAGCGCGCCGAGCCGGCCGATGCCGGGACGGTCATGCACCGCAAGGTCGCTGCCGTCGCCCTCGCCATAGACGGTGCGCTCGGCATGGGTCGGCCGCAGCTTGCGCCGTTTCGCGATGGTCTCGCCGTCGGGCCCGATCAACCATTGCGCGAGGTAGAGGCTGCCGCCGTCGCGCTCGGACAGGCCGAGCACCGCGGTCATGCCGGCCTTCTTGACCGCGAGCCGCAGCTTCTCGGCCTGCGGGCTGTCGTAGCTGAGCGAGTTGTCGAAATAGCGCTGCACAAAGCCGCGCCCGATCGCCCAGGCCGGCGAGTCCAGCCAGATGTACCAGGGATAGCCGGGGATGAAGGCCTCGGGAAACGCGATCAGCTTCGCCCCCTTGGCGGCGGCCTCCTCGATCAGCGCGATGGACTTGGCGATGGAGGCGTCGAGGTCGAGCCAGGCAGGTGCGGCCTGCACCACCGCAACGCGGTATTTCGGATGTTCGATGCCCATGATGTCCTCCTCGCGGCCGACGCTTCCGGCCGGTTCGTACTTGATCGGCCATGGCGGCCTCTGACATCATGCTGCCCCGGGACCGGGCACGCCGTTCGACCAGGACGGAAGGAAAATTCGACTGCGGAGGAGATTCCCTGGCCGTCCCCGGTATGAAGCTTGCTTTGTTCGCGTGGCCAGCGTTTGCACTCGTGAAGGGAGGAAATCATGCCGGCCCTGTTCACCACGGAAGACGCGCCCACCCATCGGCGCCTTGCGCTCTGGCAGGACATCGTCTGCGACGTCTTCGTGCAGCTCGACTGCAAGTCCGATCTCGGCACCGCCTTCCACGGCGCCATCACCAGCACGCAGCTGGGCGCGGTGAAATGCTCCCTCGTCTCGTCGAGCCAGCAACGGGTGCTGCGCACGCCGTCGCGGATCGCACGCGCCAGCGAGGATCTTGTTCTGTTCGCGCTCGGCCGGAGCGGCGCTGGCGCCGTGCTGCAGGACGGCCGCGAGACCGTGATCCAGCCCGGCGAGTTCGCATTCTACGACACCACCCGGCCCTATGAATTGCGCTTCAACGCCGACTTCACGCAGACCATCTTCCAGGTGCCGCGCGCCATGCTGCACCGGCGCTTCGCCGGCACCCAGGGCTTAACTGCGACCACGTTCACATCGGATCGTCCCGTGCAGCGGCTCGCCTGGCAGTTCATCGCGGGGCTCTCCGAGATCGCCGACAAGCTCGATCCTGACAACGCGATCCGCCTCGCCGACCAGGCCGCCGACCTGCTCGCGATGGCGATGAGCGAGCGGCTCGGCGGCGCCGCGCTGCCCGCCTCGACCCACCGCTCCGCGCTGCTCTACCGGCTGAAGGCGCATGTACTCGCGCATCTGCCGAACCCCGAGCTTGGCCTCACCGAGACCGCCGCCGCGCTCGGCATCTCGCCGCGCTACGTCAACAGCCTGCTGGCCGACGAGGACACCTCGTTCCAGCGCTTCGTGCTGGCGCAGCGGCTGGAGCGCTGCAAGCGCGACCTCGCCTCGCCGGCGCACGCGCATCGCCACATCGGCGAGATCGCATTCGCCTGGGGTTTTAACGATCTCTCGCATTTCGGCCGCGTGTTCCGCGACCATTACGGCCTGTCGCCGCGCGACTGGCGGCAAAGCCGGCTGCCGAACTAAAGCGCTTTCGCGCGAAGCCAAGGGCCTCTTGCGGCGCAAAATAGCCGGGAATCCACGCCCTCACGGATGCAAATATTTACACTAACTGCAACGGGTTCCCCCGGCGCCCTTCTTTTCGCTGAGGCGGACCGGTACAGTCGTGCCGTTCATTTGGAGGATTTCCCATGCAGGACCGGCGCCAGAGCGTACGCGACAGGGTGTTTTATGGTGCGGTTGCGGAGATCAATGAACGCGGCTCGACGATGGATTGCGTCGTTCGCAATATCAGCGAAGGCGGTGCCTGCGTTGAATTTGGCGATGCTGTGCATCTGCCCGAAGAGATCAATCTCAGCGTCGCACGCAAGGGCCGCTCGTTCCTGGCCCGCCTGATCTGGCGCCAGGCGAACAAGGTCGGCCTCGCCTTCCGGATCATGACCTCGGACACACCGGTCAGCGATCTCGACGAGCGGGTCCGCCGCAGCGAGATCAAGAAGCGGCAGCTGCAGCGGCGCATCAATGAGTTGCTCGGCCAGGGCTGAGCCAGCTCGGCTCGCAGCCATCGTTTCCGTCGCGGCCGACATCCGGCATTCGGGGTTGCAAAGGCCGGGCTAATCCAGCATGCGGTAATCCCCGCAACGCCGGAACCCGAGAGCCACTCCACGACATGTCGTCCGCGATCATCGAGCATCCCGACGGGCTGCCGCAGCCGCAGCGCAATTGGGCCATTCTCACGATCGCGCTCGGCCTTGTGATGGCCGTCGTCGACGGCTCGATCGCCAACGTTGCGCTGCCGACCATTGCCCGGGATCTGAACGCCAGCCCCGCGTTTTCGATCTGGATCGTCAACGGCTATCAATTGGCGATCACGATCTCGCTGCTGCCACTGGCCTCGCTCGGCGAAATCATCGGCTATCGCCGCGTCTATCTGGCGGGGCTGTTGCTGTTCACGCTGGCCTCGCTGTTCTGCGCGCTGTCGCATACGCTGCCGCTGCTGACGGTCGCCCGCATCCTGCAGGGGTTTGGCGCTGCCGGAATCCTCAGCGTCAACACCGCGCTGGTTCGCTTCATCTACCCGCATTCGCAGCTCGGCCGCGGCATCGGCGTCAACGCGCTGGTAGTCGCGATCTCGGCCGCGGTCGGCCCGACCATTGCCTCGTTCATCCTGGCGGTAGGGACCTGGCCGTATCTGTTCGCCATCAATGTTCCGCTCGGCATCGTCACGCTGGCGCTGGGCTGGCGCTTCCTGCCGCACACCAGGCCGGCGGTTCACGCCTTCGACTGGCAGAGCGCCGCGATGAGCGCCATCGCGTTCGGGTTCGGCATCAGCGCGATCGACAGCGCCGGCCACGGCGGGGCGCTGTATCTCTGCGCGTTGGAGTTCGCCGTCGCCGCGGTCGCCTCGCATTTGCTGTACCGGCGGCAGCAGCATCTGCCCTCGCCGCTGCTGCCCGTCGACCTGCTGCGGATTCCGATCTTCGCGCTCTCGATCGGCACCTCGATCGCCTCGTTCTGCGGTCAGATGCTGGCCTTTGTCGCGATGCCGTTCTATCTCGAGAACCATTTCGGATATTCGGCGGTTCAGATCGGCCTGTTGATCACGCCCTGGCCGATCGCGGTCGCGTTCGCCGCCCCGCTCGCGGGCTGGCTGGTGGAACGTTATCCGGCCGGCCTGCTCGGCGGCATCGGCCTGCTGCTGTTCGCGACCGGATTGGGCACGCTGGCCTTGATGCCGGCCAACGCCGCGCCGATCGACGTGATCTGGCGCATGGCGCTCGCCGGCGCCGGCTTCGGCCTGTTTCAGACCCCAAACAACCGCACCATGATCGCCGCCGCCCCGCGCGAGCGCTCGGGCGGCGCCAGCGGCATGCTAGGGACCGCGCGCCTGCTCGGACAGACCATCGGCGCCGCGCTGGTGGCACTCTTGCTGGCACGCTATCCGGCTGACGGCACCCGGATCTCGCTGATGGTCGGCGTCGGCTTTGCCGTCGTGGGCGCTGTGCTCAGCACGCTGCGACTGTCCTCGGCCGGCCGCCGCGGCGCCGATCAGGTCCGGGTCCATGAGGGCCAGCGCCTGAAGGGCGAGTGACGCCGCATACAATGCGGATCGCATCGAGGCCCTCCACCGCCGCAAACAAAAAGGCCGGCTGTCCTCAGCCGGCCTTTTCGTTTGGTTGTTCGCTCGCGCCTCAGACCTTGACCATCGGCCCCTTTGAGGCCGGCCCCTTGGTGCCGCCTCCGCCGCCGTTGGGACCACCCTTCGGCGGCTTGCGCTTGCGCGGCGGAAGGTTCTCGGGCTTCGGCGTGACCGGACCCTCGACATATTCGAAGCCGATCTTGTCCTTGGCGGTCGCCTCGTCCTTGACCAGGATGACGCGGACGTGTCCGCCGCCCTTGAGCTGGCCGAACAGCACCTCATCCGCGAGCGGCTTCTTGATGTGTTCCTGGATGATGCGCGCCATCGGACGTGCGCCCATCTGCTCGTCATAGCCGTGCTCGATCAGCCAGGCCTTTGCAGGCTCGGACAGCTCGATCGTGACGTCGCGGTCGGCGAGTTGCGCCTCGAGTTGCAGCACGAACTTCTCGACCACCATGCCGATCACCTCGGCATTGAGGTGCGCGAAGGAGACGATCGCATCCAGCCGGTTGCGGAACTCCGGCGCGAACTGGCGATTGATCGCCTCGTGATCGTCGCCTTCCCGCTTCGAGCGGGTGAAGCCGAAGGCCTGCCGCGCAAGATCGGCCGCCCCGGCATTCGTGGTCATGATCAGGATCACGTTGCGGAAGTTGACCTGCTTGCCGTTATGGTCGGTGAGCCGGCCATGATCCATGATCTGCAGCAGCACGTTGTAGAGATCCGGGTGCGCCTTCTCGATCTCGTCGAGCAGCACCACGCAATGCGGATGCTGATCCACGCCATCGGTGAGCAGGCCGCCCTGGTCGAAGCCGACATAGCCGGGAGGCGCGCCGATCAGGCGCGACACGGTGTGCCGCTCCATGTATTCGGACATGTCGAAGCGCAGCAGCTCGACACCGAGCGACGCCGCGAGTTGCTTGGCCACCTCGGTCTTGCCGACGCCGGTCGGACCCGAGAACAAATAGCTGCCGATCGGCTTCTCCGGCTCGCGCAGGCCGGCTCGCGCCAGCTTGATCGACGCCGCCAGCGACTCGATCGCCTTGTCCTGGCCGAACACCGTGCGCTTCAGGGTCTGCTCGAGATGCTTCAGCACCTCGGCATCGTCCTTCGACACGCTCTTCGGCGGGATCCGCGCCATGGTCGCGATCGTGGTCTCGATCTCCTTGATGCCGATCGTCTTCTTGCGCTTGCTCTCGGCGACCAGCATCTGCGCCGCGCCGGACTCGTCGATCACGTCGATCGCCTTGTCGGGCAGCTTGCGGTCGTGGATGTAGCGCGACGACAGCTGCACCGCCGCCTCGATCGCCTCATTGGTGTATTTCAGCCGATGGTAATCCTCGAAATAGGGCTTCAGGCCCTTGAGGATCGCGATCGCGTCTTCCACCGTCGGCTCGTTGACGTCGATCTTCTGGAAGCGCCGCACCAGCGCGCGGTCCTTCTCGAAGTGCTGACGATATTCCTTGTAGGTGGTCGAGCCCATGCAGCGGATCGTGCCCGAAGCCAGCGCGGGCTTCAGCAGATTGGACGCATCCATCGCGCCGCCGGAGGTGGCGCCGGCTCCGATCACGGTGTGGATCTCGTCGATGAACAGGATGGCGTTCGGATGCGCCTCCAGCTCCTTCAGGACCTGCTTGAGCCGCTCCTCGAAATCGCCGCGATAGCGGGTGCCCGCGAGCAGCGTGCCCATGTCGAGCGAGAACACGGTCGCGGCCGCCAGCACTTCCGGCACGTCGCTGTCGACGATGCGCTTGGCGAGGCCTTCGGCGATCGCGGTCTTGCCGACACCTGCTTCGCCGACGAACAGCGGGTTGTTCTTCTGGCGGCGGCACAAGACCTGGATCGCACGGTTGATCTCGGCATTGCGGCCGATCACCGGATCGATCTTGCCGTCGCGCGCCTTCTTGTTGAGGTTGACGCAATAGGTCTCGAGCGCCTCGCCCTTCTTCTTGGCGTCCTCGTTGCCCTTGGTCTCGGTTTCCTCGTCGACGCCGCGGACCGGCCGCGCCTCGGACACGCCGGGCCGCTTGGCGATGCCGTGGCTGATGTAGTTGACGGCGTCGTAGCGCGTCATGTCCTGCTCCTGCAGGAAGTACGCGGCATGGCTCTCGCGCTCGGCGAAGATCGCGATCAGGACGTTGGCGCCGGTCACTTCCTCGCGACCGGACGACTGGACGTGAATCACCGCGCGCTGGATCACGCGCTGGAACCCGGCGGTCGGCTTCGCGTCATCGGCGCCGTCAGTCACCAGGTTTTCGAATTCGGTCTCGAGATAATTAACGAGGCTCGTCCTGAGCTTGTCGAGATCGACGCTGCAGGCCCGCATCACAGCCGCCGCATCCGAGTCATCGATCAGCGACAGCAGCAGATGTTCGAGCGTCGCGTATTGATGGTGACGCTCGTTTGCGATCGCCAATGCACGGTGCAGCGATTGTTCAAGGCTTTGGGAAAAAGTTGGCATTCGCGTCCTCTATGGCCCCCTGCCATCATGATCGCCATTACCGGGTCAGGCAATAACAACCTTCGTGATCGCCTTTGATATAGTTACGACGGATCGTGGCGAAAGACCGGTCCCGCGATGATGGTTTTCTTCTAAATTCGGGGCATCGGGGCGTCGCGCGGCGGCGCCCCGTGATCGTACGGGAACGCCGTTCACCACCATCAAAAACCGCGATGCAAGACCCGTTCCGCGCCCCGCGGCGGGTCAGTCGTTCCAGCGAGCTATTTCTTTTCCATCACGCATTGCAATGGATGCTGATGCTTGCGCGCGAAGTCCATGACTTGCGTCACTTTGGTCTCGGCGATCTCGTAGGTAAAAACGCCGCACTCGCCGATCCCGTGGTGGTGAACGTGCAGCATGATCTTGGTCGCCGCCTCGGCGTCCTTGTTGAAGAATCGTTCCAGCACGTGAACGACGAACTCCATCGGCGTGTAGTCGTCGTTCAGGATCAGGACGCGGTACAGGTTCGGGCGCTTGGTCTTCGGCTTGACCTTGGTGATGACCGAGGTCGACGGGCCGCTGCCCGTCCCATTGCGGTTGTCATCATTGTTCATTTTCGGCGCCGGCGCGGCGGCCACCGCCGGCATCGACGAAACCGGCTCGGAAATCGGGACTGTCAACGTGGATCGCAACATGGCTCAGGCGTTCGAATTCCCCAAGGGAAACCGGATGGCGGGAAACCGGATGGCAATTGGATGGTGGTCGCGACTGCCGCAAGACTGATCGCGGAACCCCCAGCAATGCTTTCCAGATTGCCGCTCCCGGTCCGATCCGGCGGCCGGATCGACCTCCCGAATATGGGCCTCGCGAGGTCCTGCCGCAAGCGCGGACCCGGCGCGGCCCACCGGTCCGATTCCCGGCGCGGCAACCCTCGGAAGGTTAATCATTTCTGCCCGATTTGACAAAGGAGTCGGGCGCCAATTTAGACGTCATTGAGGATAGCCAGCGCTTTTGCCCGGGTTTTGAGCCTCCCCCACGCCACCCGGCCGGGTTTCCCGTGCCCGATTCACCATCTGTTTAGCGGCGCCGGTCGAGATGCCATCGCAATCCATTTCGACGAGAGTGCCATGCTTGGTTCAGCCATTTCCGATCGCGTCTGCGCGGTTGCTCGCCGGTTTTCCAGGGCAAATAACGGCAATGTCGCGGTGATGTTCACCTTCGCGATGCTACCGCTGCTCGCTTTCGTGGGAGCCGCGATCGACTATACCCGCGCCAACACCGCCCGCTCCGCGATGCAGGCGGCGCTCGATTCGACCGCGCTGATGCTGTCCAAGGATCTGACCATGGGCAACATCACGGCTGCGGATATCCCGAGCAAGGCGCAGACCTATTTCACCGCACTCTACACCAACAAGGACGGCCAGGGCGTTTCCGTCACGGCCAACTATACGACGCCGACCTCGTCCGCAGCGGCGACCATTCTCCTGAGCGGGTCCGGCTACATCAACACCTATTTCATAAAGTTTGCCGATCTGTCCGGCGGCAATTTCCAGAAAATGAATTTCGGTACCTCGACGACCACCACCTGGGGCAACGTCAAGATGCGCGTTGCCCTCGCCCTCGATAATACGGGATCGATGTCGGACGACAACAAGATCACCGCGCTGCGCAACGCGGTGGCCGGAACCGGCGGACTGATCGACCAGCTCAGCGCGCTGAGCAAGAACAATGGTGACGTCTATATCTCCATCATTCCGTTCGAGAAGGTCGTCAATGTCGGCAGCAGCAATGTCGGCCAGAGCTGGATCGACTGGACCGACTGGCTCAATCCCCCGACCACGCAGCCCGCCAACGGCACCATGCAGGCAAGTCTGCCGATGAACTGGCACGCGGTCGGACCCGGTGCGCGATGCCCGTGGACCAACAGCAATGGCGGCTTCACCTGCCAGAAGAGCCCGACCAATACGGGCAGCGCGAACTACATCCCCTCGAGCGGGACCTACTCAGGCTACATCTGCCCCAGCGTCGATGCGAACTCCTACACGCGCTACAATGGCTGCTGGGTGAGCACGCAGGTCGGCACCGGCGTGTTCTGCAGCGGCTCGACGTCGTGCAGCTGTCCGAAGAATTCTTCCGGTAACGATGTCTCCGGCTGCAGTTGCGGCACCTCCGGCGGCGTCTATCAATGCACCGGCAAGCTGTACACCCACGACTGGACGCAGCCCGGCCCCAACGACACAGCCGACAATCAGGGCCAGCCCCGGGTCAGCGCCGTCGTCGGATGGACCAACAATCAATGGACCTCGACCAACAAGATCCCCACCGTGAAGAACGACTGGCGGCAAGCGTCCACCAACCCGATCGGCAACTGGACGGGCTGCATCGCAGACCGCACCCAGCCGAACGATGCGACCGGCGTGCTGCCGGGGTCATCCGACGTCACCACGCTGTTCCCGGCCAACGAGCTGTTTGAGAACGGCTACTCCTACTGCAGCAGCAACTCCTCGCCGCAGCTCGAGCCGATCATTCCGCTGAGCTACAACTGGACCGCGCTCAAAAATGCGGTCAACGCGATGCAGCCGACCGGCGGCACCAACCAGGCGGTCGGCCTGGCGTGGGCATGGCAGTCGCTGCTGGTGGGCGGCCCGTTGAACACCCCGGCGGAGGACTCCAACACGACCTACAACCGGGTCATCATTCTCCTGTCCGACGGTCTGAACACCGAGGACCGCTGGCCCGAATATGGCGATGGCCGCACGCAGGCCTCCGGCAACCCGATCGACGCCAGGCAATCCCTGCTGTGCCAGAACCTGCAGGCCGCGAAGGACTCCAGCGGCCAGCCGCTGTACACGATCTACACGATCCAGGTGAACACGCACTCGCCCGCCGATCCGACCTCAACCGTCCTGAAGAACTGCGCCAGCACGCCCGACAAATTCTTCATGCTGACCAGTTCGACCCAGATCCTGACGACGTTCAACACGATCGGAACCGCCCTCAGCAAGCTGCGGCTGGCGAAATAGCTGCCCGCTTCAGGCACAACAAAAAAGCCCGGCCAAACGGCCGGGCTTTTCGTTTGTCCTGGTCGCTTACTGAGCGGCCGGCGCGAACTTGGAGACCAGGCCCTCATAGGGCTTGAAGGTCTGCTTGGCGCAGTCGCTGTACAGGCCGGCGATCTTCTGCGATTCCGCAACGAAGGTCTCGTAGGACGAGCGCAGATACTCGGTCTGCGCCTCGAGCGCCTTGTCCAGCGACTTCACGCCCGACAGCTTCTCGACGAACGACTTGGTGTCCTCAAAGGACTTCTTGGCATAGTCGCCATAGGCGGTGGCGATGGCCTGAACGCCGCTCTGCAGGTTGTTGGCCGACGCGGTGACCGACTCGAAATGCTCTTTGCCGTAGTTCTGAATGTCTTCGATCTTGACCATGGATGGAATTCCTTTTCCCAGACTTGAAGGCGCAAATTCCCATTGCCGGGAAGCTCCCGGCCCCCTGACGCCGATAGCCATATCGCATCGCACAATAGAGTCAATGAATATTGTGCATCGCACAATCACACAGCCCCGAATCTCCGGCATTTGCGATAAACCCCGGGGGACTACGCAACGGTTGCTTAATCTTTTGGAAACTCGGTCCGCCTAACCTGATTCCCGGACTTTGTTCGCCTTCCGACAGACAGCCTCGAAAGCTGTTTGTGAACAACACCTTAGCTAGAAGAGCGACCTGAGCCGCCACGTGGGCCGATGGTTCTGCCCGAAGTGGTTTGTTGCGCAGGCAAGGATCGATGGCCGCCGGGCACAATTTCGCCTCACGAGCCAGTGATCTAGATAGAAATTGGGACGGGGAAGTAGATGCTTCGAACAACCTTGGCCTCCTCGCGGGCGCTGCGAGTTGGCGTTCTTGGGCTCGTTACCGTCACGACGGCGATCCTGATCACGAGTGATAGCGCCGAGGCGCGCCGTCACCGGCGCCACTACGCCCGCCACCACCACAGCGAGGCCGCGCGCGAGAGCTACAGCCCGCAATTCGCGTCGATCATCGTCGACGGCAACACCGGTTCGGTGCTCACCGCCACCAGTCCCGACGGTCTGCGCCACCCCGCCTCGCTGACCAAGATCATGACGCTCTATCTGCTGTTCGAGCGCCTCGACTCCGGGAAGATGAAGCTCGACACCGAAATGCCGGTGTCCGAGCACGCCTCCGAACAGGACCCGACCAAGCTTGGCCTGCGGCCCGGCTCGACCATCAAGGTCGAAGACGCCATCAAGGGCCTGGTCACCCGCTCGGCCAATGACGCCGCGGTCGTGATCGCCGAGGCGATCGGCGGCAGCGAAGACGATTTCGCCCGGATGATGACCCGCAAGGCTCGTGCGCTCGGCATGAGCCGGACCGTCTATCGCAACGCCTCCGGCCTGCCCAACGATGAGCAGGTGACGACAGCGCGCGATCAATCGACCCTCGGCCGCGCGATCCAGGATCGCTTCCCGCGCTATTACCGCTACTTCTCGACCTCGGTGTTTAACTTCCGCGGCCAATCGATCCGCAACCACAACCATCTGCTCGGCAACGTCGAGGGCGTTGACGGTATCAAGACCGGCTACACCCGCGCCTCCGGCTTCAACCTCGTGACCTCGATGCGCCGCGGCAATCGCTTCCTGGTCGGCGTGGTGCTCGGCGGCCGCAGCGGCGGCTCGCGTGACGCCATCATGCGCAACCTGCTCGCAGAGAACGTCGGGAAGGCCGCGACCACCCGCACCGCCGCCGCGATCACCGAACGCAATCCGGCCGACGCCAATGTCGAGGTCGCCGACGCGGATAACGCGCGCGCGCCGGACACCTCGCCGGTCGCCGCGTCGGAGCCCGCCGCTGCAGCTGCCGCGATCCAGGCGCCGCGCCCGGCCAGCAAGCCTTCGCTGATGGCGGCGGCCGCCGCCGCGCTGCCGCCGCTCCCGGCCAAGCCGGAGCCGCAGGCCAAGCCCGAGCCGGCGCCGCTGACCTCGGGCGTGATCCAGACCCAGCCGATCGCCGCGATCCCCGGCTCGGCTGAACCGATGAAGCCGGTCAAGGTGAAGACGGTGCAGGTCAAGGCCGGCCAGATCAAGCTCGCCGCGGCCGGCCCGGCGCAGTCCGCGCCTCCGGTCACCAACACGATCCCCGCGCGCGGCGAAGTCCCCGAGACCTCCAATGCGATGATGGCGCGGGCCGCCGAGACCTCGAGGCCCGAAATGCCGCCGCAGCCGGCCAATTTCGGCACCGGAAACGGCATCCTCGGCGTGCTGCCGGCCTCGGCCGTCCATGCACCCGCTGCCCCGGCGCCGCAGGCCGTGGCGTCGATTGAACCCGCTACCCGCAGCCTGCAGGCCGCTCTGGCGGCGAGCGCCGCAAAGCCGAGCGCCGCGCACACCGGCTGGATCATCCAGGTTGGCGCGCTGGAGTCCGAGGGCGAGGCCAACAAGCGCATCGACCTCGCGCGCAGCTCGGCCCGCGGCCTGCTCAGCAAGGCGGATCCGTTCACCGAGGTGGTCGCCAAGGATAATCGCAAGCTCTATCGCGCCCGCTTTGCCGGCCTCGAGCGCGATCAGGCCGAGGCGGCTTGCAAGACGCTGAAGCGCGCCGAGATCTCCTGCATCACGGTTCGCAACTGATCGTCGGCATCAGCTGATTTCAAACGGCCGGCGCCGCAAGCGCCGGCCGTTTTGCTTTTGCCGTCGCGAAAACGGCCGGCCGGCCGCGCGCGGCGCGACCATGAAACTTCTCGTCAAGATTTTACGGTTAAATTTTCCCGAAAGAGCGATCGGTCACGCCGGACAGCGGCGGGCCAGGCGGGGCATCAATCAGAAGCGGAAGGCAGCTCTCGGCTGTGGCGTTGGTAGCGTAGCCGGAGTTAGAGATGCGTACGAAGCAAAGTATCCTTGGCCTCGTTCACA
Source organism: Bradyrhizobium sp. UFLA06-06 (assembly GCF_054820065.1). Classification (NCBI taxonomy): domain Bacteria; kingdom Pseudomonadati; phylum Pseudomonadota; class Alphaproteobacteria; order Hyphomicrobiales; family Nitrobacteraceae; genus Bradyrhizobium; species Bradyrhizobium sp. UFLA06-06. The sequence continues at coordinate 116,062 of NZ_JADFUD010000020.1, read as the reverse complement.
CGGGCCGCGAGGTACGTCGAGCCCCCCTGGTCGGGATGGAGTTTCTTCATCAGGGTACGGTGAGCCCGGCCGATATCGTCGCGCGACGCTCCCGGCTGCAGGCCAAGGATCTGATAGGCCTCCTCGTTCGTCATTTTGCCACCCGACGCCGCACGGCCCTGCCCCCGTGCCCGGTCGCCCTGTGCGTCCTGACGCCAGGCGGGAAAACGGCGGTCCAGATAGCTTTCAAGTAGCGCGACGCTCTCGGCGTCGAAGCTCGGGACCATCGCCAATAGCTGCGACAGGTCGAACTCGTCGAGCATGCGGCCGGCCTGCGGTCCGGCCACGATCTGGCCCCTGAGCACGCCGCTGCCGTGATCGAGGGTCATATCGAGATATTGCGAGCGCACCCGCGAGCTTTGTCCCTGGCTGCGCGAACCGCCGAACATGCCGCCGAAATTGGGAAATCCGGTGCTTCCGAACGGCGACCAGCCGAGCAGTCCGGCGCCGAAGATGCCGAGCGGAATTGCCACCGCCAGCTCGCCCCGCACGCCGGTAAAGGCCGCGACCGCCAGTGCGAGCACCCCGCCACCGATCTTGATCGCGCGCGCAAGCACGGCGGGATTGGCCGCACGAAACATCTGCAGCGCGGAATAAAGGACGACAACGGCGACGACGCCAGCGATCAGGGTTGGCATGTCCGGAATATAGGCGGCCCGGCGGCAAAAAGCATGCGAAGCTTCGTCTCACCGGCATCAGGCGGACCCTGACGCGACGCGGCGCTATTTCATCTGACCGATCAGCTTCGCCGCGCCGCTCGCGGTCTTGGCCAGTTGCAGCAGCGCCTCGCGGCCGCCGGCGGCATAGGCTGCGGCGGCACGCAGCAATTCGCGGAGCTGCGCGGCCGCGCCGGGATCGAACCTGCACCATGCACCGCCGGTCAGCCGCGCGACCTCGCGAAACGTCTGCTCGGCGGTCGCGTCGTGCCCCTCCTGGAACATGAAGACCGGCACCTTGAGCAGGCCGAGCTCGCCGGCTTTGGCGCACAGATCGTCGGCGCTCTCCTCCATCGCGTCGCCGACGAACACCAGCGCGCGCACCCCCGCCTCGACCGCTTCGCGACGCGTCTCGGACAGCACCTTGCCGATCTGGGTATTGCCGCCCTGGCAATCGATCTTGCTCATCAGCCGCGCGAGCTGCGCGCTGTCGGAGATCCAGCCCGACGCACGGCACTCATTGAAGCCGCGATAATAGACGAGGCGGATATCGAGACTGCCGAGCGAACCGGCCTCGCGGAACATGTCCGCCTGCAGCGTGCACGCCATGTCCCAAGTCGGCTGCCGGCTCATCGTGGCGTCGAGCGCGAAAACCAGCCTGCCGCGGGCGCCGGCGCGATGCGGCGACATCGCCCGCGCCTTGGCGACGAATGCCGCGATGTCGTTCGCGCTGGATGTCGGCACGCCAGGCGCATGGGCCGGGCGTACATCGCTTCCGGATGTCGGTTTGATCGTCTTGCCGGCCATCAGCGCTTGCCTCGTACAGCAAACACTATGTGGGCCGCGGCTGCGGATTGGTCAACGTGACGGGCCAGCCTGGATCCCGGGCCGCCCGGTCAATTCGCGACCGACGGATCCTTCTTCGTCTCGGTCTTGGTCAGCGAGAGCGACTTCTTGAGCTTGTCGGTCAAGGTCTGAGGTTTCTCGACCGGCACGTAGAGCGAGACGGGACCGGGCTCCAGAATCTTCGGCGGCGCATTCCTGGTGTCGACCGGCGCGATAGCGCTGTCGGTATCGGCCAGGAATTTATCGAGCATGGCCTGGATCGAGTCCTTGGCCTTCTCGGGCCCGGTGTCACGCATGTCGTTGTGCTGGAAGTTGGTGTTCACCACGGTGATGCCGGCCTTCTCGCATTCGTCGGCATCGGGAACGACACCCGGATCCGGCTTGAACTGCGAATCGTGAGACCGGAATGAAAGAATCTTGAACTTGCCGTCGGTCATGAACGGCACGCGCAGATTGTCCAGCGTCACCACCTTCTTGATCTCGTCCGGATACTGCTTGGCGAAATACATCGCGATGTCGCCGCCATTGGAATGGCCGACCATCGTCAGCTTGCTGTAGTCCGCGTTCGGCTGGCGCTTCTTCATCTCCTCGATCGCGAACTTGATGTTGGTGATGCCGCGCTGGTACTGCGGCAGGCGGCCGACATAGAGCTCGCCGACCTTGGTCACCATCGGTCCGTCCGACGGCAGGTCGTTCTGAATGCTGATGGTCAGATAGCCGCGCGCCGCGAACACGTTCGCGAGGAAGGAATATTCGGTGAATTTGACGGTATTGCCATGATTGAGGATCGCAACCGGCAGCGTGATCATGCCAGCGTCGGCCTGCATCTCCTTGTCGAAGCGCACGGCAACGTCGACCGCGACCGGCCGCTCATCGCGCGTCGGGTCCTTGAACATGAGAGTTTCGTGACGGATCGCCCACTTGCTCGCGGTGAAATAGGCCGCCGTGATCACCACGGAGAGAGAAAGCAGAACGAGAATTCCACGCTTCATGACGTCCTCGAGGTGCCCGCCTTTTCAGGGCTATTCTTGGCCGGAGACTCTTCGGCCTCCTTTTGAGAATATATGTCACAGCGCTGTGACAGGAAGTCTAAAAGTTGGGACTTCGCAGCACGTTCATTGTGCGGTGCACACAACCTTTGTGCATTCGCTTCTAGCGCCATGGCTCTGCGGCACGATAATACCTCAAGACCAGCCGACGGGAGCGAGAACGCGGCTGGCTTGGGAAAACCGGATCTGGCCAGCTTTGTTCCGGCATTTTGGCGACGGAGTGGCCGAAAACCCCGCAAGACTACCGCGCTTCGGCATCGTCTCGGAAGTGACGATCGTCACCTCCTGTACGGCCGCCGCCCTGGAACCTGCCCGAGGGGAGGCCTGACGGCCTAGCTGCCGATGATGTCGTCGACTTCCAGCGGCTTGTCGACCTGGCTGAACCATTCGGCCCGGTTGGCGGCTCGGCGGCGGCCGCGCTCGTCCAGCGGCAGCTTCAGCTGGCGGAGCAGGCTCATCACCTCCTCGCGGGCGGTCACGTGGCCGAGGCTCGGGCGGGTGCCGAGCGTCGCCTCGTCGATGTCGTCGAGCGCTGTCAGCCCGCGCGGGAAGAATTCGCGATAGACCACCCGCTCGGCAAAGCCGTCGACCGAACGGAACCCGAGCTGCAGCGACAGCTGCTTCAAGCCGTCGGCGACCAGCTGCTTGTTGCGCGAACCGAGCATCGACAGGCGGTTGCGCACCACGATCCAGTCGGTCGAGGCGCCGTCGAGCTGGCGGCGCTTGCGCCTGGTGTCGCGCACCATCTCCGCATAATGGCTCTCGCCGGTCACCGCGTAGGTCGCGGGATCGACGGTCCCGAGCACGTCGAAATCGAGGAAGCTGTCGTTGATCGGCGTCACCAGCGTGTCGGCCATCGAATGCGCGAGCCGCATCAGGTAGCTGTCGGCGCCCGGGGTATCGATGACGATGAAATCATAGGCGCGTTCCACCGCGCTCACCGCGGCCATGAACTGCTGGAATTCCGCGTTCTCGTTCTCCTCGATCTGCATCGTCTCGCCGTACTTGATGCAGTGGTGGGCGGGGAGTTCGAGGTCGAGCCCGGTGCGTCGCGCCCAGGCCTGGCGATTGCTGATGTAGCGGGTGAAGCTCTGCTGGCGGCAGTCGAGATCGATGCTGGCGACGCGCTGCCCGGCCTTCAGCAGCGCGACGGCGATATGCAGGGCGGTGGTCGACTTTCCCGATCCACCCTTCTCGTTGCCCAGCACGATGACATGTGCGGAGCCGGATTGACCCTGACGAGCCTGCACCAACATGATTCAAATCCCGTCAATGATCTTCAAAGCGCGCGCCGCTGCGGTCAAGTGAAATGCATCGCCGCGACAGGAAATCAATTGCGGCCGTGCTCAATGATGCGTCGATCAAGCAAGACTGCTGCGTCGATCGGCGGCACGGCAGCTGTGATCCACGCGCGTCCGGGATCGGGTAAGGCTTGTCGCGGCGGTTTGCCGATAGCGGTTCGGACTTGGTAAGCTGCGTCACCTGCCGAACGCCAGCCCGTCCCACCCAGATTCGTCCCCACCCGGATTGCCCCACGAGCCGAGACCAGATGCCGAGAAATCCCACCGTCGTCCGTACCGTCCCCGCCCTTCGTCGCGCTGTCGACGCCCTGCGCGCCAAGAAGGCGACCGTCGCGCTGGTCCCAACCATGGGAGCGCTCCATGACGGCCATGTGTCGCTGGTGCGCCTCGCCAAGCGCCGCGCCAAGCGGGTCGTCGTCTCGATCTTCGTCAACCCGACCCAGTTCGCGCCGACCGAAGATTTCGGCTCCTATCCGCGCACCTGGAAAGCCGACGTCGCCAAGCTCGCCGCCGAGGGCGTCGACCTGATCTGGCATCCCGAGGTGAAGGCGATGTACCCGGACGGCTTCGCCACCAGGATCGTGCCGGAGGGGCCGGCCACCGCCGGGCTCGAGGATCGCTTCCGGCCGCATTTCTTCGGCGGCGTCGCCACCGTGGTCGGCAAGCTATTCACCCAGGTCCGGCCCGACCTCGCGATCTTCGGCGAGAAGGACTTTCAGCAGCTCCGGGTCGTCACCCAGATGGCCGCGGACCTCGACCTCGGCGTCAAGGTGATCGGATCCAAAACGGTGCGCGAGCGCGACGGTCTCGCGATGTCGTCACGCAACGTCTACCTCTCCCCGGAGGAACGGCGCGCCGCCCCCGAGCTTCATCGGGTGATGAAGGAGACGGCCGGCCGCCTGCGCGCCGGCGAGGATACCACGACGGCAATGGCCGACGGCGTCGCGGCGATCACCAGGGCCGGCTTCGTGCTCGATTATCTCGAAGTGCGCCACGCCGCCTCCCTGGCGCCGATCGGCTCGCTGAAGGACGGCCCGATGCGGATGCTGGTGGCGGCAAAGCTCGGCAGCACGCGCCTGATCGACAACATCCCGGTCTGAAGCAGGATCCGGAAAGTGTGATGCGGTTCATGCGCAAACGAGGTGCGAGCCTGTAATGAGGGCTCGGCCTCATCTGCGCGGCCCGACGCGTGGATGATCGCGCCTTTCAGAGGCGATCGGAATGAGCGGTTATTTCAGGCAAGGCATTGCTTTCGGCATCGCGCTCATGGCCGCAGGCCTCGCGCAGGCGCAGACCCGGCCGCCGGTCGGCGGGGTCAATTCGGCGCCCGGCGCAATGATCTTCTATGTCGCGCATGGTGCGCCCGATGCCTGCGGCCCGGGCTGCGCGGACTGGATCGCCGCCGACGGCGCCGTGCAGTGGGACACCTACAAGCGCCTGCTGGCGATCCTCGACCGGCAGAACGGCCGCAAGCTGCCGGTGGTGATCAACATCAGGGGGAATTCCAACCTCAACGTCGCCTCCAGCCTCGGCCGCATCCTGCGCGATCGTGGCATCGATGCCGCGGTCGCAGCGACCGAGGTCGAGGCCTGCACCGGAAAATCCGAGGAGGAATGTTTCGCGCTCAAGCGGCCCGGCGGCCCGCTCGATGCGAAGGAGAAGCTGTCCGGCATTGCCTGCGATTTCGCCTGCCTGCTGGTGCTGTCGGGCGGCGTGCATCGCAGCCTGCCGGAGGGCAGCCGCGTGGTGCTGAGCGGCATGGCGATCCACAACCGGCTCGCGCCCAATGTCTCGGCCGAGCATCGCGAGAGCCTGACCTCGATCTTCACCGACCAGTTCCGACGCTATCTCGGCGAGATGGGGATCGATCACGAACTGCTCGACGTCGCCGTCAGCAATGCGGGCGGCGGCCGCTTTGTCGAGATCCCGGCCTCCGAATGGGGCCGGCTGCACCTCGTGACACAGCCGCAGTAGTTCGCGGCAGCCATCGTGCTCAGAGCAAGCCGAGGTCGCGCAACTCGCGGCGCATCGGCTCGGGCATCGATGCCACGCTGGCCGCGCTCGACTTGGTGAGATCGGCCGGCGCGGAGTCCGCGGTCAGGTAGCGCCAGCCCTGGAACGGCCGCATCGGCCGCGGCGAGACCGCGATCACCTTGGGCTGCATCACCAGCCGGCAGCGGCCGATACCGTCCTTGTCGCGGAACGGCTCAATGGCGATGATCTTCTCGCGCGCGGCGATCTCGCCGCGGATCACCCAATAGAGCGAGCCGCCGGCAAGGATCTCCTCCTCGCGCTTCGGCGTCATCCGCGTGATGTGGACGTGACGGAGCGGCAGGCCCTTTTTCTTCGCGGTCGCCATCCGTTCGGCAACCCAGCCCTTGAGTTCCTTGACGGAGTCGCAACCGACGGCGAGCTTGATGAGATGAAGCGGCATGTGCCGGATGTAGCGGCCGGCGCGCGCTTTGAAAAGGGAGCGCTCTCCGCGGCGGTGGATATCGGGATTAGAGCGTTTTTCGAGCGAAGCGAAGCCGGAACAGTGTAGTGACGGCGGCTCAAGCCGCCGTCATCACGCTCATTGTTCGTTCGCAGCCGCCGGTGCGCTGGCGGCGGCAGGAGGCGGCGCCGGAGCTGCCGGGGCCGGCGCGATCTGGACCGGGCGCTTCGCTGCCGGCGGCCGCTTCGGGGCCGCAGCGGGCGGCGCGGCGGCGGCGCGCGCGGCCGGTGCGGCCGCGGCCGGCTTCGCCGGCTCGGGCGTCATGATGCTGACCGGCGGCGTGTTCGCCGAGCTCGGAAACTCCGCATTGGTCGGCTTGCCGGTGGGCAATGACTGCGGCAGCGCCGCGACCAGGCCGGCGGCGGCCGACGCCTGGGCGCCAGCCGGCGCGTTCCAAGACCCCGCGTAGCGCGTGATCAGGTTCTCGTAGGTCCGCTCGTTCATGTTGGCGATGATCTGATGGTTGTCGCCGAGCGAGCGGAACGCGGGGCACGCGGTCGGCGTGCAGTGGTCACGCGCCATCAGCGCATAGGCCACCAGGCCGTAGCGGTCATGCTCGATGGCGCGGCGCAGCGCCTGCAACTCGGTGGTCGAATTGCGCTCGGCGGTCGCGAGATCGCCCAGCGCGGTCAGGCGCGAGACCTGCGCCGCCGCGTAGCTGACCGCCGCCGCGGCCGTATCCGATGAACCGAACAGCACCTTCTCGCAGGCGTTGAGAACGGCGTCGCCGGCGAGGTCGTCGACGCAGGCCAGCGCCGGCACCGTCTGGCTGGCCAGTTGCGCCGTCCGCGTCTCGGCCGGCGCCGCCTGCCCGCCCGGGCCGAAGCCGCGGATCGTCGCGGCGACCGCAACCGCGATCGACAGCAGCGTGATCACGGTCAGCGCGCCGTTGGCGACGGATTTCTCCGCACGCAGCAGCGTGACCAGAACGACGATCCCAAAGAACCCCGCCGCAGCCAGCGTCAGCCACATCGGGAAGGTCGGTGAGCGCCAGATCTGATCCAGCGAGGAAGCCCAATTCATGCGCGATGTCCCTCAACGCAGCGTAAGCACAATCGGCGACGGCGAACGCCGCCACCCCGACGTCCAACCTTCAGCACAATGGGTCTGCGAACAGGGCCTTTTCACGGCGGCGGTACGGAACCCGCCCCAGCCGCCGGCTTGCGCACAATTCCTTCAGGACAGCGCGAGCTGACTCTCCTTGGCCACCCGTTCGAAAGCTTCAGTCGAGCTCTTGATGCGATACTGGCAGTCGTCACCGTCGGTCGGCAGCAGCCGGATCACTTGATAGGTGCCGCTCGCGGCGGGGCGCGCCACGTTGCTGGCCGTGAAATAGACGGTCTCGCCAATCGAGTACTTATGCTTCAACGCCCTCTCCATTTTCTTAGAGATTGCTGGCTGAGCTGACAGTCCCGATAGCTCAGGCCGGCATTTTGAGAACCCTGCGGCAAGCTAGCACATCGCACCTCCCCAAATCCAGCAAGATTGGGGCATAGCGAAGGTGCGATTTTTGCAGGTTTTTCAGGGCGATAGGCAGCAATTTGCGTGCCAGCCGGAAATTGCACGCCGAGCTCGGCTGGAACCCGATTCCAGCCGCTCAGGCGGTGTGCGGCAGCTTGCCGCCCGGGCTCGCGCCGTCGACCGCAGCCGGAAGTTGCTGGGCGAGCACCTTGGACAGCTGGTCCACCGGAATGTTGAATTTGGCGGCGAGCTGCTTGACCGTGTCGCTGCCGAGCACCTGCTGGAGCTGCTCGGCCGTGATCGGCAGGTTCTGACCGGTACCGATCCAGGATTTGACCTGCTCGCCGAGCCCGGCCTGCTCGAGCTTGGCGACGATCGCGGACAAGCCGCCCTGCCCGCCATTGCCCAAGACCTCGCCGAGCACGACGGGGATCACCGCCGCGCCAAGCTGGCCAAGCATGCCTTTCAGCTCCGGCGAATTCTCCAGGGAATCGAGAATGCCCATTGTCTAAGTCCTTTCACGACTTGCAAAACCAGCCTTTCCGGATTCGACGCCTCCAACCCCGCGGCGTCAAGCCGCGATCTTTGCGACCGCTGTCACAATTCGGAAGCGCATCGAGCGTTTTCGAGCGAAGTGGATACCGGTTCGCGTGAAGAAAACGCGTCGAAACAAAAATCCGTAGCTTCGGTTCTGATTCAATCAGGACCGAAGCTCCAAGACCGGTCAGGCATCCTCGAATCGAGCGATCCGCAGCGTCTCGGCAATGCCGTCGCGGGTCCATTCGGCGAACGCCGGCAGCGCCATCATGGCATCGACATAGTGCTGCGCCTCGGCCTTCACCGGGATCGCATAGGTGCGGAAACGATGCACCACGGGCGCATACATCGCGTCCGCCGCAGAGAATGCGCCGAACAGGAACGGACCCTGCTTGCCGTAGCGCGCATGGCAGTCGGCCCAGATCTCCTGGATCCGCGCCACGTTGGCGCGCGCATCGTCGGAGAGCGCGACGGCGCGGATCGGCCGGTGCAGGTTCATGCCGCATTCGTTGCGCAGCGGCATGAAGCCGGAATGCATCTCCGCCGAGATGGCGCGGGCATGCGCGCGCGCGGCGCGATCCGCAGGCCAGAGCTTCGCCTCGGGAAATCTCTCGGCGAGATATTCGATGATCGCCAGCGAATCCCACACCCTGACGTCGCCATCGATCAGTGTCGGCACCTTGCCGGCCTTGCTGAACGAGAGAATGCGGTCCTTGTCGGTCTGGTCCGTGTAGAGCGGAATGAAGACCTCTTCGAACGGGATGTTGTTGGCGCGCAACGCCAGCCAGGGCCGCATCGACCATGACGAATAGTTCTTGTTGCCGATGACGAGCTTGAGCATGTCCGGGAATCCTGTTGCCACGGTAGTTTGCCATAGTGCATTGCACGCGTTCAACCTGTACATGACGCGGATGCGGCCCGGCGCGGACAGTCAGCCGCGCGCTCACGAAGGAAGGCAACATGACTGGCTATTGGACCGACATCCTGGCCGTCGGCTTCTTTGCGCTGGAATGGCTGGTCTATACCATCACGCTGGAGCATACCGCGTATGGGCGCGACAGCCTATCGGCGCGGATGCATGTCTATCGCGAGATCTGGGTGCGGAATCTGCTCAACCGCGACGCACGGATGGTCGACATGCAGATCATGGCCAGCTTGCAGAACGGCACCGCGTTCTTTGCCTCCACCAGTCTGATCGCGATCGGCGGCGGGCTGGCGCTGTTGCGCGCCACCAATGACGCGCTCGCCGTGCTCGGCGCGCTGCCGGTCAACCTCACGCCCTCGCCCGCTTTGTGGGAGGTCAAGTGCATCGGGCTGATCCTGATCTTCATCTACACCTTCTTCAAATTCGCCTGGGCCTATCGCCTGTTCAACTATGTGGCGATCCTGTTCGGCGCGATGCCGCCGGCCGAGCAGCGCGATACGCCGGAGGCGGAGGCCCACGTGATCCGCACCACGCGGCTGTTCGAGACGGCGGGCCGGCACTTCAACCGCGGCCAGCGCGCGTTCTTCTTCGCGCTCGGCTATCTCGGCTGGTTCGTCAGCCCCTGGGTGCTGTTCGTCACGACCGCCGCGGTCGTGATCGTGATCTGGCGCCGGCAGTTCGCCTCGAATGCCTGGCAGGCGATGGGAAGCTGAAGCGAACCTTGTCTACGACGCGAAATCGCGCGGGCTGAAGTCGAGGTCGAGCACCTTCCATTCGCCGTAGCGATCCCGCGGCAGCATCGCATAGGGCTGGCAGGCCTGCAGCGCCTCGGTCGCGCTCTTCAGCAGCAGCGGCCCCTTTTCCGAGGCGGTGGCCTCGATCAGCACCGGCTGCGCGGCGAGCTTGCCGTCGGGCTTCATGAGCACCCTGAGCTTGATCTTTACGTCGTCACCCGTGCTCAGCGTCGGCGGGAGTTTCAGGCAGGTCTTCAGATGACGGCGAAATTCGGCGACCACGCTCGAGCCGACGTCGGCCTGCTCGGTGGCGGCTGCGTCGAAATTGTCCTTGCCGGGTCCGGGGCCGGACGGCGCGCTGGCGGGCGGCTTCACGGAAATGTCGGGCGGCAGGCCGAGCATGACATTGTATTTGACCGAAAGATCCGGCTCGGGCTGCGCATAGGCAGGCGACGACGCTGCCGCCTGTTGCTGCGCCGTTGGCTGGGGCATCGGTGGCGTTTGCGGTGCCGGCGGCGCGGGCGGCGGCTCGGCCGCGGCACGTTGCGGCGCCGGGCTGGGTTTGGGCGCCGTCGGCGTCGCCTGCTTCTGCGGTGGTTGCTGTGGCGCGTTCTGCTGTGGCGCGGCCGCCTGCGCCGATGGTTCGGGCTTGGCTGAATCCACCGGCTTGTCGAGCGACGGCAACTGCAACTCGGGCGTCGGCGACGGGCTCGGTGCCGGTTCGGGCTTGGTCTCGACCTCGGACCTGGCGACCTCCTGCGGCGTCACGATCTCGACCGGCACCGTGTCAGCGGCGACGGGATCGAACTGATGGACCTCCGAATAAAGGAAAATCAGCGCGAGCAGCATCAGGTGCACGAACACCGACGCCATCAGATCCGCGTTTGGCCGAAACTTCATCCCACTCGATCACGTCAGCGATGTCTCTCCCCGCCGGCTATAATACCGGCCGGAACCCGCCTGCCTCAATCCCCATTCGGTCCAAAGCTGCAATCGGCCAGCGGGGCATTAGCATGATTGGGATCAGGACCCAGCCATTTTTCCGAGACTTGATTCTCAGGCAAAGACCCCGTGCGTCGCGGAGCCCATCATCGCGCGTCAGCGCTCCCGATCGCCGAGATATCGCGCATGTCGTCGACCGACAGCTCAAAATCAAAGATGTCGATGTTCTCCTGAAGGCGTTCGAGCTTCGAGGTGCGCGGGATCGCGGAAACATTCTGTTGCACCAGCCAGCGCAGGCAGACCTGGGCAGCGGTCTTGCGATAGCGGTCGCCGATCCGCGCCAGCGCGCGGTCGCCCTTGACCCGCCCTTTCGCGATCGGGCTGTAGGCAACGAACGCCATGCCGCGGCGTCGACAGGCCTCGATCACATCGGCCTGGTCCAGATAAGGATGGTACTCAACCTGGTCGCAGGCGAGCGGCTCGGGGCATGTCGCCACCGCCTCCTCGATCAGCGCCGCGTTGAAATTGGAGACGCCGATATGCCGCGCCAGGCCCGCCTGCCTGACTCGCGCCAGCGCGCCGAGCGTCTCGGCAAGCGGCACCTGCGGATTGGGCCAGTGCAGCAGCAACAGATCGACCTCGGTCAGGCGCAGCCGCGCCAGGCTCTCCTTGGCGGCGCGTTCGAGATCCTTCGCCATGAAATGCGTGGTCCAGACTTTGGTGGTCACGAACACGTCGTCGCGCTTGACGCCGGAGGCACGCAGCCCCTCGCCGACCTCGCGCTCATTGTCGTAGATCTCCGCGGTGTCGATGTGGCGATAGCCGAGCCGCAACGCCTGCTCGACGATGCGCGCGCAGATCCGCCCGCGCAGCTCCCATGTGCCGAGCCCGATTGCCGGGATCCTGGCACCGTTGCCTTCGACGACATTCATGCAGCCATTATGCGCGCATGACGAAGCGCTGCCAACTCACAGTGCGGTTCCGCGGTGGAACGTCGCGACGTCTCACCGCTCCGGCTGGTAACCGTCGGTCAACGTCTTCAGGAAGGCGATGATGTCGGCCTCATCCTGCGCCGTCATCGCGGGCGTGTCGCCGAGATGGCGCTCGAACGGCGGATCGCTGACGTCGACATTGCCGTGATACTTTTCGGGCAGGTCATCGTACTTGCGCACCGTGCCGTCGGCGCCGCGCGGAAAGACCTTCTCCGGATTGATATCGCGGAAGTTATAGAAGTCGAGCACCTGCTCGAGGCTGGTGAAGACGCCGCTGTGGAAGAACACGCGACGCGTCGCCGTGTTGCGCAAGGTCGGCGTCAGAAACATCCCGCAATATTGCGTCTGCTCGGCGATGTCGGTGCGGTACGGACCGCAAACCCCGAGATCGAAATGGTCGGGATCGCGGTTGCCGGCGAGCGCGGCGTTGCGCGGCGCGCCGAGTGCCTCGTATTGATGATCGGTGAACAGCGGCGGCAGACCATCCCGGGTCGGCTGCGACGTATGGCAGCCGCCGCAATTGGCCTTGTCCGGATCGTTGAATAATTGCAGGCCGCGCAACTCGCTCTCGCTCAGCCGCGCCTTGCCCTCCAGCCAGTAGTCGAACTTGCTGGTGTAGGGATGGAAGCTCTGCTCCTCTACCTGATAACGCGCGACGGCAAACATCGCCTCCGCGACCAGCAGCCGCGTGTTGTCGAAGACCTGGGCGCCGAACAGCTCGGCGAAGCGCGGCGCGTAGCTCGCCTGGCGCAGCTTCTGCGCCACGATTTCGATGCTGCCGCCGTCCATCTCGTTGGGATCGAGCAGCGGGAAGATCGCCTGGTCCTGCAGCGTATCGGCGCGGCCGTCCCAGAACAGGCCGCCCTGCGGCACGACGTTGACCGCCGACGCGGCAGTCCCGGTCGCAACTTTCCTGGCGCGCGCGGCCTGCTGGCCGAGCGCGGCCAGTTGCGCGAAATCGACGACATTGTCGTCCTCGTCCTTTTCCGGCCCGATGCTGAAATTCGGCTGCCGCTCGAGATAGGTCAGGCCCGGCACGGCGCGTGTCCCTTGCCGGGATTGCGCGGGCCCGCCGAGCATCACCGGTCCATCGTTAGGCGGGCCGTAGGCGTGGTCCGGACTGTGACAGGACGCGCATGACAATGCGCCCGACGAGGACAGCGACGCGTCGAAGAAGATCTTCTGACCGAGCAGCGCCATGGCGGACAGCGGGGCGACCGGCGGACGCCTGAGCTGCACCGGGTTCGGATTGGTCCCCGGAAGTCCCTGCGTCTCGACGGCCGCAACAGTCCCGGCCATGCACAGCAGACCGGCGCCGAGAAGCCACAAGCTGCGGCCATTCATGTCAGATCCAGTGTCGTTAAGCGTTTTCGCGCGAAGCGGATACCGGTTCGCGTGAATAAAACGCGTCAAAACGGGAAGCAGAGTGTCGGCGGCGGACTGGCTTCACCTCTCCCGCTTGCGGGGGAGGTCGCATCGCATCGAAGATGCGATGCGGGTGGGGGCTCTCTCCGCGACGTGACTCGTGGAGAGAGCCCCCACCCCAGCCCTCCCCCGCAAGCGGGAGAGGGAGCGCGCACCGCTTTCGCGTTGCCAATCAACCTAATCTCTTCATGCTTTAGTGGTGATGGTGATCATCCGGCGGGCTGACGATGACCGTGCCGGCGGTCGGATCGAGGAACAGCGTGTCCTGCCGGTACTCGTGGTCCTGGCCGTGGCCGCGCTCGAAGTCGAACATGTCGGCGATCGATTCGACGCCGTCGTCAAACGCGCCGCCGCCAAGACGCTGGCCGTGCAGCCAGTTGTCCTCGATGAAGCGCACCACGGACGCCTGCGAGATGCGGGTGTGGCTGACGTAGTTGCGCTTGGCGAAGGGCGAGATCACCAGGAACGGGACGCGCGTGCCGGGACCGCAGCGGCCGTTCACCGGCTGGCCGTTGAGGCCATTCGGCTGCGTCTGCTTGCCGATGCCGCGGCCGCACTGGCCGGGGCCGTTGACCTGGTCGGCGGTCGGGTCATACGAGGCGCTGATCGGCGCGAGGTACTGGTGATCGTACCAGCCGTCGGAGTCGTCATAGGTGATGATGACCGCGGTTTCGCCCCAATCCTTCTGCTTCTGCAGGAAGTTGATCAGCTCGACATTGCCGGCCTGCTCGTCGAGCGGATCGGAGTTGCCGGGATGACCGTCCTGGTAGGCCGGCATCTTGATGTAGGAGACGGCCGGGAAGTTGCCGGCCTTCACCGCGGCGTAGAAGTCCTCGAGATCGTAGGCGTGATTGGCCGGATCGAGCGTCTTGCCGCCGGGCACATAGGTGTGTCCGACCGCATTCACGGAGCTCGGCCGCGCATGGGTCGGGTTGGCCGTCGACTTGTAGTACTGGAACCAGGCGTGGTGCGGGATGTAGTCCACGACGGTGCCGTTGACGTTGCTCGAGAACGTGCTGCGGCCGCAATTGGTGGTGCCGTTGCTGTTCTTGAGTGTCAGGTCGAAGCCGCCCATGAAGCTGCCCCAGCTGATCTGCTCGGCATTGAGCAGGTCGCCGATGTTCTTGCTGGTCATCAGGACCTGGCTGGTCGTGCTCGAGCACGCGTCGTAGGCAGGATCGGTATCACCGATCAGCGTCAGGCCACCCTGGCCGTCGGCGATCGACGATGACGAGCCGATGATGTTCTGCGCACCGTTGGTCTGGCCGGCAACCACCTCGAGCGCGCCGGGCGTCGACGGACCAAAGGTGTCGGTCCAGTTGTTGTCGCTCATCGCGAAGTTCTGGGCGTAATTCCAGAACGCGGTGACGGTGTTGCCGTCGAAATAGCCCATCACCTGCCCGTTGGTGCCGAAGGCGCCGACGCCGCCGGCGGTGCCGCGACCGGTGAATTTCGGAAACAGGTCTTCCTTGCCGTTGTCGACCGCCTGCTGCTCGGGCGTGTAGGCGTGGTTCTGCGACTTGGTGTTGGCCTGGGTGCGGTCGAGGCGGAACGGATTGGTCGCGCCGGTGCCGTTGGCCGGGTTGGTGTTCGGGTTGTTGGTCAGCAGATTGGCGTTGGCGAGGTTGTTGACCTTCGGCGTATGCGGCTTCGCCGTGAACGGAATCGAGCCGGTCGGGTTGGTCGCAACCGGGTAGGTTGCGAAGTAGTGATCGAACGAGCGGTTCTCGTTGAAAATAACGACGAGATGCTTGATCGGCGTTTGGGTGTGGATGTCGTGCGGATGATGATCGTGGCCGTTATTGCCCTTGTTGTCGTCCTGAGCTGCGGCGCTGCACATCACCGCAGCGGCAGCAACCAGACAGACTCCGACCGTCGAAAGAAATTTGGCTTTCACCGTAGTGCCCCTTTTTATTTTTAAGGATTTATGACGTCGACCTGCGACAAGTTATCCACCACCGATGACAGCGCTGTGTCGATCGAATGAATGCGACGAACGATGATGCGCGCTCATGTCCGCATCGGTTGCAGCAGGCATCGAGGGACCAATCTTTGCGCGCATGACAGACGTCACGCCTCTGACGCGAGCGGCTATCTGTGGACGCGGTTTCGGTCGCAAGACATGGAATTGAACGGATTGCGTTGGAGATGACTGCAGCAGTCTGCAATCATGCGAACAGATTGTGCGCCGCCTGCTGTCGCGGCGTGCTCACACCCGAAAAAAATCCGCGCCTTCCGAGGATGTTGCTCGAAAAGCGCGGATGCTTGGCCTGGTGGCGGATGATGGCTGCGATTCAACTCGGCGTGAAGCCTACTCCTTCATTCCCGTAATCGAAGCGCTGACCGCCCGCGGATCGCGCTGCGGCCAGCGGCCGCCTTCGACCTGCGCCAGGAAATCGCCGACGATCCGGTTGTATTCGTCGGGCTCCTCGATGTTGATGGCGTGGCCGCAGTTCGGCATCACTGCGAGCGCGGCCGACGGGATGCTCTGCTTCATCAGGATGCCCGGCAACAGGCACGGCCAATCCTCGTCGCCGGTGATGATCAGTGTCGGCACATTGATGCGCTTCATCTCGTCGACCAGCGTGTAGAGCGAGGGACGCTCCTTCTGCACGCCCTGCTGGGTGTTGGCCGATCCCACCGCCGAATGTTCGGCCAGCATGGTCTTGAACTCGGCGTGGCCACGCGGGTCCTTGTTTTCATATTGCACGCGGGTCGGCCCGTAGGCATAGCGCTCGGCGAAGGCCGGCATGCCTTCCTTGCGGATCATGTTCGCGATCACGTCGGCTTCGGCGCGAAACGTCTCGCGCTTGTCGAGCTCGGCGCCGTAGCCGCAGCCGCCGATGCACAGCGACCGCGCCCGATCAGGGTGACACAATCCGAAATGCAGCGTCGCAAAGCCGCCCATCGACAGACCGACGATATGCGCCTTCGGCGCGCCGATGTGATCGAGCACGGCCAAAATATCGTCGGCGGCACGCGCCTGCGAATAGGACGAGACCTGTTCCGGCACATCCGACGGCGGAAAGCCGCGCGCATTGTAGGCGATGGTCCGGAAGCGCTTGCCGAAGTGCCGCATCTGCGGCTCGTAGCTGCGCAGGTCGCCGGCGAACTCATGAACCAGGATTACCGGATGCCCCGATCCGGTCTCCTCGAAATAGAGCCGCACTCCGTCGTCTGTCACAGCATAGGGCATGTTGATCTCCTGCCTTCTCTCTTTGCTTGTTACGGGATGGTCGCGTTACGGGATGGTCGCGGCCTTCGGCGGCTTGGCACGCGGCAGATAGGTGCCGTGGTCCTTGCCGCCGACGAGCGTACCGTTATCGACGACGACCTTGCCGCGCACCATGGTCAGCACCGGCCAGCCCGTGACCTCAAGCCCTTCATAGGGCGTGTAGTCCGCGCCGTCGTGGATCAGCTCGTGACGGATCGTCACCTTGCGCTTCGGGTCCCACAGCGCGATGTCGGCATCCGAGCCGACCGCGATGGTGCCCTTGCGCGGATAGAGGCCGTAGATTTTGGCGTGGTTGGTGGCGCTGAAGGCGACAAAGCTGTTGAGGTCGATCCGCCCCTTCACCACGCCTTCGGAGAAAAGGATCGGCAGCCGCGTCGCCACACCCGGGATTCCGTTCGGCACCCAGCGGAAGCTGGTGCGGCCCTTCGGCGCAAGCTTGCCTTGCGGGTCGTCGTAACGGAACGGGCAATGGTCCGACGAGAACACCGAGAACACCTTCTGCTGCAAACCTTCCCAGCAGGCCTGCTGGCTGGCGACGTCGCGCGGCGGCGGCGAGCAGACGTATTTTGCGCCTTCCATGTTGAGCTGATCGAGATCCTTTTCGGTCAGCATGAGGTACTGCGGACAGGTCTCGCCCATCACCCGCAAGCCCCGCTGCTGCGCGCGCCGGATTTCGTCCATCGCCTCGCGGTTCGAGACATGCACGATCATGATCGGCACGTCGACGAGCTCGGACAGCGAGATCGCGCGATGGGTGGCCTCGCGCTCAACCGGGATCGGCCGCGAGGTCGCATGGAAGCGCGGCGCGGTGTTGCCGGCGCGTTCGAGCCGGTCGGTCAGGAAGCGGATGGCGTCGAAATTCTCCGCATGCACCATCAGCATGGCGCCGGTCTCGCGCGCGACCGACATGGTTTCGAGCAGCTCGCGGTCCGAGAGCGCGAGGCCCTCATAAGTCATGAAGACTTTGAGCGAGGTGTAGCCGTCCTCGACCAGCGCCGGCAGTTCCTGCCCCAGCACATGCTCGGTCGGATCGGTGAGGATGAGATGGAAGGCGACGTCGACATGGCACTCGCCTTCGGCCAGCGAATGATAATGCTTCAGCGCCTCGCGCAGCGTCTGGCCCTTCTCCTGCAGGCAGAACGGCAGCACGGTGGTGTTGCCGCCGAACGCCGCCGAGCGCGTGCCGCTGGCAAAGCCGTCGGCCATCACGATGCCGTCGCCGGACGGCTGGGCGAAGTGGACGTGGCTGTCGATGCCACCGGGCAGCACCAGGCGGTCGGTGGCGTCGATGATCGTGGCCGCATCGCCGAGATCATGGCCGAGCGCCGTGATCTTGCCGTCGCGGATACCGACGTCGCAGGCGAAGGTGTCGGCAGCGGTCACCACGGTGCCGCCGCGGATGATGGTGTCGAAGGACATCAGTTTGTCCTCTCCTTCGGTGAGCGGTGTTCGATGATTGCGGCGAGTGGCTCGGCCAGCCCGCGCGTCGGCTTCGGATCGGGACGGCGGAAGGTGCCGGCCACCGCCTTGCGCGGCTTGAGCACGGCGAGCGTTTCCGCCTGCCGCACCGCCGCCGCGACCGGATCGACCACCGGCACCGGAATGCGGTCGCGGACTTTTGCCGCGAGTCCGGCAAGCGGCGCGCCCGACAGAATGACGACGTCGGCGTTGTCCTGCTCGACCGCGCGATTGGCGAGCGCGACCAGCAGTTCCTCCTTCTCGGCCTGCACCCCCGAGATCGACTGGAAACTACCGTCAAGCGTGCGGATGCCGGCGCAGCGCGAACTCAGCCCGTGCATGGCGACGCATTCCTCGTACCAGGGCGCCAGCGCGCCGGCGAAGGTGACGATCGCAAACCGGCGGCCGAGCATGCAGGCCGTGAGCATCGCGGCTTCGGCCAATCCCACGACGGGATAAGCGAACAACTCACGCGCGCCGAACAGGCCGGGATCGCCGAACGCCGCGATCACAGCGGCATCGACGCCTGGGCCGGCTTCGGCCAGCATCTCCAGCGCGATCGCGCCGCCGATCTGGGCCTCCGCGCGGGTCGCGATATAAGGCACGCCGCGCGCGGCAGTGACCGGCACGAGCTCGGTGCCGGCCGACGCCGCCCTGCTGCCGGCGGCATGAAGCAGATCCGTCACATCAGCCGTCGTGTTGGGATTGAGCAGCAGGATCTTCATGGCGCAACGTTCCTCGTCTTCCGGCCACGCGGTCTTGCCGGCGGCTCCGGTGCCGCGGCGTCGTCCGCCTTGTCGTTCATTGCCTTGGCATCCAGCGTCTCGGCGACGATCTCGCCGGTGCGGCGCACGTGGTGGGCCAGTATCTGCCCGGCCCGGGCCGCATTGCGCGCCTTCAGCGCGGACAAGATCTCCTGATGCTCGCGCACCGATTCATCCCAGCGGCCGAGCACCGACAGCGCGAAGAAGCGCGCGCGCTCGGCCCGCGCCAGCAGCGCCTCGTGTGTCGCCTTCAGCACCGCATTGCGGGCGAAGCCGACGATCGCCGAATGGATCTGCTGATTAACTTGAAAATAGTCGCGCAGCTCGCCGCGCCCGTGATGCCATTCGATCTTGTCCTGCAGCGCCGCGAGCCGTTCGAAGTCTTCCGGCTCCATGCGCAGCGCGGCGAGCTCGGCGGCGCAGCGTTCGATGCCGCTGACGGCCTCGAACAGTTCGGCGAGTTCGGCGCGGCGGAACGGCGCCACCACGGCGCTGTGGTTGAGCCGCAGCTCGACCAGGCCCTCGCTCGCCAATTGCTTGAGCGCCTCGCGCAGCGGCGTGCGCGAGATGCCGAGCGCATCGGACAGGTCCGCCTCCCCCAGCGACTGACCCGGCGCCAGCTCGCCGCGCACGATCATGGTGCGCAGCCGCGCCGCTGCCTGCTCGTGCAGCCCGACCCGCGGCACGCGTAGGCGCCGGCGTTGCAACGCGGTCATCGCGCGCTTCGGTTCCTTGGTACGTCTGGTCGCTTTGGCTTCAGTCACCACTTGCCTGCATTGTCATGATTGGAGATCGCGCCCTCCCACGTGGATCGCGGTAGCCGCGCGCAGTTCGGAGTTCGCGAACAGGCTGCCCCAGCCCTGCACGCGCGACGGATCGCAGCCGGCAGCTGTGAGGCACGCCCATAGCGTCACCGCAATCGAATCCAGCACCGGGACACCAAATCCGCGCTCCAGCCGCTCGGCCGCGCCGGCGCCGCGCATGTTGGTGCAGAGCACGACGGCGGCATCGCAGCCCTCGCGCACCACCTCCTCGATCAGCCGTGCGACCTCGGCCTCGCTGACCTCGGCAAAGGAGAAATTGTCCTGCAGCGACAGATGCCGCTCGGCAAAACAATGCAGCCCTTGCGAATTCCAGTTGGCGATGATCCGCTCCTGCACGTCCTTGCGATACGGCGTCACCAGCCCGATGCGGCTGGCGCCGATCCGCCGCAACAGGTCGCGATAGGCCAGCACCGTGGTGCAGGCCTTGATACCCGTTGCCGCCGTGATCTCCTCGCACAGGCTCTCGTCGCGGTCGAAGCCGAGCCAGCTTGCCGAGGTGCCGTTCCAGGCGATGACGTCGACCTTGGCATGGGCCAGCAACTCGGCCGCGCGAAGAATCTCGCTGGCGTCGAACTGGCGCAGCGCCTGCTCCGACAGCGCGATCTCGGTCACCTTGAAGCGCGAGAAATGTGCCGAGACGTCGTCGATCCCCGATAGCATCGCGCAGGTGATCGGCTCGAGCGCGGTATTCGACGACGGCGTCAGCATGCCGAGCCTGATAGGACGTGTCATTGGTGAGCCTCGTCAAGCGGCCGAACCCTTGGCGGATTCGGCCGCATCGATTTTTAGACCGGGAGCTTGCGGCTGTAATCGATCAGGGTCGAGCAGATCAACAGCGCAATGCCCGCGGCGGCGAAATACATCAGGGCCAGGAAGTAGGAGCCGGTGGCCTGCACGATGAAGCCGACGATCAGCGGCGTCGTGATGCCGGCGATGTTGCCGCCGAGATTCATGCAGCCGCCGAGGAAGCCGGACTTGCCGCGGCCCGCCAGCGCCGACGGGATCGCCCAGTACATGCCGCACCAGCGCAGGAAGAACAGCGTCGTCGACAGCAGCACCACGACCGCAACCGCGTTGGTGACGTAGGCGACGAGGAAGATCGAGACCGTCGCCATGATCGCCGCGATGCCGAACAGCGTGCGGAACACGGTGTTGGGCGACCCGCCCCGCTCCCGCCAGTTATCGCCGATCCAGCCGCCGACCAGCTCGCCGACGAAGCCTGCGAAGAAGATGATGAAGGACGCGCCGCCGAGCGCCTTGATGTCGAAGCCGTGCACCTTGAACAGATAGGTCGGCATCCAGGTCAGCAGCCCGTAGAACGTGGTGTTGAAGAACATCCAGCCGAGGCACATGCACCACACCGAGCGAAACCGGAAATACGCCATCCAGCTTGCGCCCGAAGACGGCGGCGTCGCCGCATCCTCGATCGCATGCGCCTCCTCGAGATAGCGCGCCTCGGCTTCATTGACCGACGGATGCTCGCGCGGCGCGTTGCGGATGTAGTACCAGGCCCACAGCCCGCACAGCATGGTGCCGACGCCGGCGATGACGAACGCGACGCGCCAGGAGCTGAACGCCGCCATCAGCCAGGCGATCACGATCGAGCCGAGCGCCGCACCGAGCGGCGCGCCGCCGTCCAGCAAGGTGGCGCCGCGGCCGCGCTCGGTCTGGGTCATCCAGATCGCGTTGAGCTTGCCGCCGGCCGGATAGATCGGCGCTTCCGACGCGCCGAGCCCGAGCCGGGTCAACAGCAGCAGCATCCAGCTGGTGGACAGCGCAGCCAGCGCCTGGAAGAAGCCCCAGAACAGCGTCGCGAGCGCGATCACGATGCGCGGCTTGAAGCGATCGGCGAGCATGCCGCCCGGCACCTGCATCAGCGCGTAGGTCCAGAAGAACGAACTCAGGATCAGGCCCTGCATCGCCGGATCGATATCGAACTCCTTGGCGATGACCGGCATCGCGACCGAGAGCGAGGCGCGATCGATATAGTTGATCGAGATCAGGAACAGCATCAGCAGGAAGATCTTCCAGCGCACGCCGCTCGGCTTTGCCGTATCTGCCATTGCGATGGTGGACACCTGATCGCTCATTGCTCGCTCCTCCCGACAGATTGCTTTGCCCTGGCGCGCCCCTCGTCCTTGAAGGTTGCTGGCCTCTCCTGCCCTGCGCGAAGTCTGCTTCAAGGCGGCCAAACCGACAAGCACATTTTGTATTCTGCATGCAATTTCTTACATAACATTGATATTACTTATTATTTAGTAGTTCATGCATTGATTTTGATCAGCCGGTGATGACGGATTGAGCGTGAGGTCATCCGCTCGGCCAGCCAATTTCAGGCAATTGGTCCCCGCGTTGCGGCTCCACCGATCGCACGCACAACGGCGTTCTGCTCGTTGCAAAAACAGTGGTCCGCGCTTCCCGTCGGAAGCGCGGACCTGTGGTGAGCCGCCGATAGGGATCGTTCGTCAGCGGCGGATGAAGGCCGCAACCACCGCGCTGGAGGTCGCGCAGACGGCGACCACCAGGAACACCAGCGAGGTCTGGTTATGCTTGTCCATGAAGTGGCCGATCATCGGCTCGCCGAGACCTGCGAACAGATAGGCGAAGAAGTTCATCACCCCGGTTGCGGTCCCTGCCCGCTTGTGGCCGACCAGATCCGGGCACAGCGCCCAGAACGAGGATTGCGGGCCGTAGGTGAAGAAGCCGCACAGGAACAGCACCGTCATCCCGAGAACGACATCCGAGGTCGGGATCGCGTACATGCACAGCGAGGTGACCGCGGCGAGCGCCATGTAGAGCACGATGGCGAGGTAGCGGCGCGAACCGAATACCTTGTCCGAGACCCAGCCATTGCTGAACGCGCCGACCGCCATGCCGACCGGCAGCGCGATGCTGATCCAGCGCGGATCGATCACCGAGGCGGCGCCGGCCTTGGCCCAGTTGCTGCCGAGGAAGTGCACCGGCACCCATACCAAGAGGCCGTAGCGCGCCGCGTTCTGGAAACCGATCGCGACGCCGGCGACCAAAAGGCGCCAGTTCGACAGCACCGCCTTGTAGCGCGCGAGCGAACCCTCATTGGCGTCGACCGCGGCTTCCGCCGCCGAGACCTCGTCGGCCTCGTCATGCGGCGAGGCAAAGCCCATGTCCTCGGGCTTCTCGCGCGCGATCAGATAGAACGCGATGCCGCCGAGCAGCAGCAGCACCACCGGGATGCGGAAAATCCAGCGCCAGTCGAGCTGGAAGTAGCCGACCACGACCAGCGAGGTGACGAACGACAGCACCGAGGCAAGCCCCGCCGCGAATGTATAGAGCCCGTAGACCGTGCCGCGCTCGTGGCGGCCCCACCAGTTCGACAGCAGCCGGCTGCCCGGCGCCCATCCCATCGACTGGAAATAGCCGTTGATGCCCCAGAACACGGTGAGGCTGACGATGCCGGTCGAGAGGCTGGTGGCCCAGTTCATGATGAAGGAGAGGATCGCGCCGGCGCTCATCACGCGGCGGCCGCCGAACTTGTCGCCGAGATTGCCGTTGATGGCCTGCCCGACCGCGTAGCACCAGAGCAGCGCCGCGCTGGCCCAGCCCAGCGCCTCCTTGGTGACGCCGAACTCGGCCTGGATGCCGGGAATGGCGAAGCCGAAGGTTTGCCGCCCGGTGTAGAAGAACAGATAACAGAACATCGCCGCGAACAGCATCCGCCACTGCGCGCGGCGGAACGATGTCGCAAGCTCCGGATTCTGGACTCCGACCGAGCCGACGCCCGACGGACTGAACGTGATCGACATTGAGGCCTCCCCTGATTGATTGGTGATTGCAGTCGGCCGCCGCGTTGTTCTTGTTGCGCGCGTGCGGCCCTCGTTTGGACGTCCCTATGCCGGCCAGGGCAGCGAATAGGTCTTGATGTTGGTGAAGCTCTTGATCGCCTCCTGCACGCCTTCCTTGTAGCCAAGGCCGGAGTCCTTGATCCCGCCGAACGGCGACATCTCGATCCGGTAACCCGGGACTTCCCAGACATTGACGGTGCCGACGTCGAGCTCATTGACGAACCGCGTAATGTAGTCGAGCCGGTTGGTGCAGACGCCGGACGACAAGCCGAACGCGGTCGCGTTCGAGATCCGGATCACGCTGTCGATGTCGTTGGGCACGCGGATGATCGGGATCACCGGGCCGAAGGTCTCCTGCATCACCAGCTCGCTGGTGTAGGGAATCCGGTCGACCACCGTCGGCGGATAGAGCGCGCCGTCGCGGTCGTTGCCGTGCAAGAGCTCGGCACCGTCGGCGACGGCGGCATTGACGCGGCGCTCGAATTCCTTCGCCGCGCCCTCGTGGATCACGGTGCCGACATCGACCGTCGGGTCCATCGGGTCGCCGCACTTCAGCTTGCGCGCCTTCTTCAGCACGAGCGCAGCGAAATCGTCGGCGACCGCCTCGACGCAGAGGATGCGCTTCACGGCCGTGCAGCGCTGGCCGGAATTCTTGGTGGCGCCGGTGACCGCGAGCTCGGCCGCCTTTTCGAGGTCGGCGTCCTCCATCACGATCAGGGGATCGTTGCCGCCGAGCTCGAGCACGACGCGCTTGTAGCCCGCCTTGCTGGCGATGTGCTTGCCGACCCTGACCGAGCCGGTGAAGGTCACGAGATCGGCGTCCGGATCGGTGATCATCGCATCGCCCATCGAATGCGGATTGCCGGTCACCACCGACAGCATCTCGGGCGGCAGCCCGGCCTCGTAGAGCACGTCGGCGAGCGCAAGCGCGGTCAGCGGCGTCAGCTCGGTCGGCTTCAGCACCACGCGGTTGTTGGTCGCGATCGCGGGGGCGATCTTGTGGCTCACCATGTTGAGCGGATGGTTGAACGGCGTGATCGCCGAGATCGCGCCGAGCAACGGCGTGCGCGTCGTGAATATCTTGCGCGCCTTGCCCTGCGGGCTGATGTCGCAGGAGAACGTCTCGCCGTCGTCCTGGATCGCAAGCTGGCCGGCAAAGGAATAGACGTCGTAGGCGCGGCCGGCTTCGTACAGCGAATCCTTCCAGCACAGACCGGACTCGGCGGTGATCAGCCGCGCGAATTCCTCCTTGCGGCCGGCCAGGATCTCGGCGGTGCGCAGCAGGATGCGCTGGCGCTCGTAGCGCGTCAGCTTCGGCTTGAAGGCGGCCGCCCTGGCAAAGGCACTGCGCACATGCTCCGGCCGCGCCGCCGGCACCGTGCCCACCACCTTGTTGGTGTAGGGATTGAAAACCTCGACATGCTCGTCGGTGTCGACGAGGCTGCCTGCGATCCGCATCTGCTCATGGCGAACGGCCGGGCTCTGGATGTTCATGGCACTGTCCTTGGGGTCCGATAGCGTCACTGGATGCGGTTGAGCGCGACGTCGAAGGCGTCGAAATTGCGCAGGGCATGGCCGGCCGGCAGCGCGATCCTGCGGTTGGCGATCAGCGGCACCCGCTCCTCGGTCAGCCCGCCATGCGAGCGCAGCGGCTCGGTCAGGCCCGACAGATCGTGACGCGACTCGCTGGTGCCGAGCACCTTGTGCCTGGTGGAGATCACGACAATGTCGCCGATCCGGTCCGGTGGCAGCTCGAACCTCGCGCAGGCCTCGTTGCGTGTCAGCGCGACCTCGATGCCTCCGGTCGCGCGCAGCCGCGACAGCAGCGTGTCGACGTCGGCGCCCTCCGGCGTGTAGATGGTCGCGAACGAGCCGAGCGAACCGTGATGGGCGACATAGGGATCGGTGATCGGCAGGATCACGCGTGCGGCGCCCGCACCCGTCCAGTCGTCCATGACGTCCTGGAGGTAGATCACGTCGGGCCTGCCGTCGGGCAAGAACTTGTCGTTCATGCCATGGTCGGCGGTCGCCACGATGTTGCAGCCGAGCGCATCGAGCTTCGCAAGATAGCCGTCGATCATCGCGTAGAAGTCGTTGGCAACCTTGGTGCCGAGCCCGACCTTGTGCTGGATGTAGTCGGTGGTCGACAGGTACATCAAATCGGGACGGTAGCGCTCGACCAGCTTGACGCCGGCCGCGAACACGAAGCGCGACAGATCCGCCGAATAGACCTCGGGCAGCGGCAGGCCGACGAAGTCGAGCACATCATCGATGCCGTTAGCGGCCTTGGTGGCCTGGTCGGCCTTCTCGGACGAGAACGCGATGGCGCGGCCGCTCGAATAGTCCAGACCGTACGCAAGCAGGGTGCGCAGCTTGTCCTTGGCGGTAACAGCGGCGACCTTGTAGCCGGCGTCATGGACACCGGCGAGGATGGTCGGTGCGCGCAGGAATTTCGGATCGTTCATCATGACTTCGGCGTTGTTCGCCGTGTCATAGAAGTAGTTGCCGGCGATGCCGTGCACCGCGGGCGGGCGCCCGGTGATGATCGAGAGGTTGTTCGGATTGGTAAAGCTCGGGATTACGCTGGCGGCATGAACATGCGCGCCGTCCTTCATGAAGCGCGCGAAGGTCGGCGCGACGCCGGCCTCGATCGCCTGCTCGATATAGCCGGGCTCCGAACCGTCGAGGCAGATCACGACGGTTGGCCGCGTCGGCGCGTCGTAACGGCGCCCGTTGACGGTGATTGTCTTGCGATTGTCTTGCATGATGCCTCTCCCTGTCACTGCGCCGTCGTCACGCGTTCACCGCGCTCGGCATCCGCAGCGTCTGCGCTGCCTCGATCAGCCGTTCCTTCGACCCTAAGAAGTTGCGGCCGCGCTCGCCTTCGAGCGAGTCCGCGATCAGCGCATGCCATTCCGCGCGCTCGATCCTGTAGGCGGCCGGATTGCAGGAGATGCCGAGCCGCGCCATGAAGTCCTCGAGATCGTCGGCCGCCCGCGCCAGGTCGGCGCCGAAGATCTGCTTCAAGCTGTCCTCGCAGAGCCCGCCCGCTCCGCGTACGCTACGCAGCACCATCGGCAGCGAGAACGAGCAGGCAATGCCGTGCTGCACGCCGTGCCGCAGCGTGATCGGATAGGACAGCGAATGCGCGATCGCGGTCTTGGTGTTGGAGAACGCCAGGCCGGCGAACAGCGCCGCCTGCGCCATGCGGCTGCGCAGCTCGAGATTGCCGAGGTCATTGGCGAGCTTCGGCAGCACGTCGAGGATGCTGCGTGCCGCTGCCACCGCGTGGTTGGCCGACACCGGGTTGTTGTTGACGTTCCAGATGCTCTCCAGCGCATGCGACAGCGCGTCGAGCCCGGTGCTGATGGTGAGCAGCTGCGGCTTGCCGAGCATCAGGCGCGGATCGATCACCGCATGGGTCGGATAGAGCGACGGACGCGCCAGCGAGTATTTCTTGCCGTTGGCCTCATCCCACACCGTGCCCCAGCAGGTCACCTCGCTGCCGGTGCCCGCGGTGGTCGGCACCGCGATGATCGGGATCGCCGCGAGGCGCTCGGCGCCCTGCTGCGTCTCCAGATAGGTCTTGACCGTCGCGAAGTCGCCGCCGGCGGCCGCGAACACCTTTGCGGAGTCGATCACCGAGCCGCCGCCAAGCGCGACGATCACCTCGGGCTGCCTCGCGAGCCCGGCAAAACGCGCGGTTTGCTCGGTGAGCAGGCGGTAGTCCGGATTGGGAGCGACGTCGCGGATGGTCAGGACCGACGGTCCCGCCGCGGCGCGCAGCCGCCGCTCGAGCTCGTCGAAGACCGGCTCGCCATAGGTCACGAGCGCATGGGCGCGCTTGCCGATCAGTCCCGGCAGCTTGTCGAAGCTGTCGGCGCCGAATTCGATCCTCACCGGGTTGGAATAAGTCCAGTCCATCCGCGCGTCCTCCGTTTGGCGCGAAGGTACGGCGCCGGCTGCTATTGACAAATTCATTCTACGGATGCGTTCTATTGATTATGTCAATAGTGTTCAGCCAGCTGCGCGCCTTCCATGCGGTCGCCACCCATGGCGGCTTCACCGCGGCCTCGCGTGTGCTCAATGTCGGTCAGCCGACGCTGACCATTCAGGTCAAGGAGCTGGAGGAGAGCTACGGCGTCGAGCTCTTGATCCGCAAGCCGCGCCACACCGAGCTCACCGAGGCCGGCGCCGCGCTGTTCGAGATCACCCGCGGCATCATGACGTTCTGCGACGAGGCGCACGACCTGTTGGCCGCGCACGGCAAGGCCACCAAGGGACACCTGCGGGTCGCGACCGTCGGGCCGTTCCATGCCACCGAAATCATCGCGGCGTTCAAGCGCGATCATCCGGAGGTGCAGATCTCGACCCTGCTCGGCAATTCCGAACGCACCTTCCGCCACATCGTCGACTTCGAAGCGGATGTGGCGATCCTGGCGGAGGTCCCGGAAGATCCGCGCGTCACCATGATCCCCTACCGCACCCACCGCGTGATCGTGTTCGTCAACCGCGACCATCCCTGGTTCAAGCGCAAGTCGGTGAGGCTGCGCGAGCTGGCCGACCAGCCGATCGTGCTGCGCGAGCGCGGCTCGACCACGCGGCGCGCGTTCGAGGCGACGATGCAGGCCGAGGGCATCAGGATCGAACCGGTGTTCGAGATCGAGAGCCGCGAGGGCGTGTGGAAGGCGGTCGAGCGCGGCCTCGGCATCAGCGTCGTCGCCGACTTCGAATTCGTGCCGCATCCCAATCTGCGCGCGCTGGAGATCAGCGACCGCACCATCAAGACCCAGTACAGCATCGCGCATCACAGCGGCCGCGGTCATTCCCCGATCATCAAGGCGTTCATCGACACTGTCCGGCGGATGAAGGGTCGTGATGCTACCGCGAGGGGGACACGGCGGTTGTCGTAGCCACGCCAGAGTCGATGTGGATTATTCTGCAGGCGCCGACGAAGGCGCGGATTTGGTTCGCGGCAGCATGGCCAGGGCGATCAGCGCCGACAGGCTGAGCCCCGCCGACACCACGACCACCGCTCGTCCCATCGGTTCGATCAGCAGTCCGAACGCCAGCGGCGCGACCGCCTGGCATATACGCGACGGCGCCCCGATCAATCCGAGCCGATAGGCATAGTTCTCCGATCCGAAGATCGCGAGCGGCAGCGTTCCCCGCGCGATCGTCAGGATGCCGTTGCCGGCACCGTGCAGAAGAGCAAAAGCGGCCGCAGCACCGCCTCCGAAGATGCCGATGACGCACGCCCCGATCGGATGGGTAAGGCAGGCAAGCCGTGTCGAGAGCAGCGGATGGAAGCGACTGAGAAAGCCCGCCTCGAGAATACGCGCGGCGACCTGCGCCGGACCGATCATCATGCCCGCGAACACGGCCTGTGCCGGCGTCGCCCCGAAGGCTTCCACGATCCGCGGCAGATGTGCCGCCATCGCGGACGTCACCGTCCAGGCGGCGGCGAAGGCGAATGAAAGCACCACCATGGTCCGATCAATCCGGATATGGGGCTTCACATGCAAAGCTTGGGATGAAGCCGCCCGTTCGGTGCGTGGCAGCAGTAGATTGAGTGGCAGTCCGATAACGAGATGGGCAATCGCCCAGGCATAGCAGGTCTCGCGCCAGCCGATCGTGGCGAGGCCCAGCGAACTCAGCGGCCAGCCGACCGTGCTGGCGAATCCCGCGATCAGCGTGATGCCCGTGATCGAGGCCCGCGCATCGTTGCCATAGATGCGTCCGAGCGTGCCGAACGCAGCGTCGTAGAGTCCGAGCCCCATGCCGATGCCGAGCAGCAGCCACGCCGCCGACATCGTCCACACCGATCCGGAGGCACCGAGCAAGGCGAGCCCCGCAGCGAGGACGACGTTCGAGGCGCAGAGCACCTGCCGCCCGCCGACGCGATCGATCTGCCGGCCGACGCGCGGACCAAGCAGCCCAGAGATCACCAACGATGCGGAAAATGCCGCAAAGAACCAATTGCTGGAAATTCCGAGATCGTGCGCGATCGGATCGGCGAGTATCGCGGGCAGATAGTAACTCGAACCCCAGGCAAGGGTCTGGGCCGTACCGAGCGCCGCAATGATCGTGAGTCGACTGCGGCCCATCAGGAGCAGCCACAACCGGCGCGACCTGCCGCTTTGGCAGATGCGTCGTCCGCGCAGCAGGCGTCGGCTCCAGCTGGGGCCGGGCCCCCGCAGCAGCCGCTCGCAGCGCCTCCGCCCTCGACGCCTCCACGTGTACAAACGCCGGTCTCGGGCAATTCGAGCTCCAAAAAATCAGGCGGCTGATTGCGCCGCGCCGCAGCCGGACTCCTCGATGCAGCATTCGGCGACGAGGAAATTCACCAGCGCCTGCATCGCATCGTACTCCGCGTGACAAACCAGCGTCGTGCCTTCGCGCTTCTGGGAGACAAGGCCTACCGAAACCAGCCCCTTCACGTGGTGCGACAGCGTGGACGCAGGAATCTTGAGCCGTTCCTGCAGGCGACCGACGGGCATGCCTGCATGGCCCGCACGGACGAGCGCTCGATAGATCTTGAGCCTCGTTGGATTGCCCAAGGCCTCAAGGCGCGCTGCTGCATCATCGATCTTCATGATCACATCATGCATCCACATCCCCACCGCCGTCAATCGATATTTCTAGAATGTTCGAAATATTCGGATGCGTCGGTCGCACCGAACGCAAAATCCGGTTGACTCCCGGCAACACTTCCATAAATCTGGATATATGGAAACTGAAGTAGCCGTTCTGGCCCTCGCAGCCCTTTCGCAGTCGACCCGTCTGGAAGCATTCCGGGCGCTCGTCAAACACGAACCCGAGGGATTGGCCGCGGGCGATCTCGCCCGTCTCCTGGAAGTGCCCCAGAACACCTTGTCGGCGCATTTGTCGATCCTCACCCGGGCCCGCCTCGTCAGCTCTCAGAGGCGGAGCCGATCAATCGTCTATCGCGCCAACCTGGAAGAATTTCGCAACGTCGCGGTGTTCCTGCTTCGTGATTGCTGCGACGGCCGGCCCGAGGTCTGCGCGCCGGTCGTCGAGAGCTTGCAACCGTGTTGCCCTCCGCCGCGAAAGGAGCGAAGCCGTGCCTGACCATCCGTACAACGTGCTGTTCCTCTGCACCGGTAATTCCGCGCGTTCGATCCTCGCAGAATCGATCCTGCGAAAAGATGGAGCCGGCCGCTTCAGAACCTTTTCTGCCGGGAGCTCTCCGAAGGGCGCGGTGCACCCGTTGGCGCTGCACACGCTCGAGAGCCTGAACTACCCGGTTGATGACATGCGCTCGAAGAGCTGGCTGGAATTCGCCGCTCCTGATGCGCTGGTGATGGATTTCGTCTTTACCGTCTGTGACAACGCCGCCGGCGAGGCCTGCCCGGTCTGGCCGGGTCAGCCGATGACTGCCCATTGGGGCATCGAAGACCCTGCCGAGGCCACCGGCACCGAGCTGGAAAAACAGGCGGCCTTCATGACTGCGTTCCGATACCTGAAGAACCGGATCGGCGTCTTCATCAACCTTCCACTGCGTAGCATCGACAAGCTCTCGCTGGGCACCAAGCTGCGCGAGATCGGGCGTTCCGAGGGCGCGACGTCCTCACGAAACGACGTGGCATGAAACAATGAACATCTTTGAAAAATACCTCACCCTTTGGGTAGCGCTCTGCATCGTGGCCGGCGTCGCACTTGGGCACATCATGCCCGGCTTCTTCGGCGCGGTCGCTTCCGCCGAGATCGCCAAGGTCAACCTGCCGGTCGCGATGCTCATCTGGCTGATGATCGTGCCGATGTTGCTCAAGATCGACTTCGGTTCGCTGGGCCGGGTTCGCGAGCATTGGCGGGGAGTCGGCGTCACGCTGTTTATCAACTGGGCCGTCAAGCCGTTCTCGATGGCGCTGCTGGGATCGTTCTTCATCGGCCACGTCTTTGCGCCCCTGCTCCCGCCCGGACAAATTTCCTCCTACATCGCAGGCCTGATCCTGCTCGCGGCTGCGCCCTGCACCGCGATGGTGTTCGTATGGTCCAACCTCTGCGAGGGCGAGCCTCACTACACGCTTAGCCAGGTCGCGCTGAATGATACGATCATGGTGTTCCTGTTCGCGCCGCTGGTAGGCCTTCTGTTGGGCGTGGCATCGATCACCGTTCCCTGGGGTACGTTGCTGCTTTCGGTCGTCCTGTACATCGTGGTGCCCGTCGTGATCGCTCAGGTCTGGCGGGGCGTGCTACTGCGCAGCGGCGGCGGAGCATTCGACCGCACGATGCGCCTGCTGCAGCCGATCTCGCTCGTCGCGTTGCTTGCGACCCTCGTTTTGCTGTTCGGATTTCAAGGCGAGCAGATCATCAGGCAGCCGACCGTCATCGCAATTCTGGCGGTGCCGATCCTGATCCAGGTCTACCTCAATGCGGGGCTGGCCTATTGGCTGAGCCGGCGTTTCGGCGTCGCCTGGTGCGTGGCTGCTCCTGCGGCCCTGATCGGCGCCAGCAACTTCTTTGAACTCGCGGTGGCCGCTGCCATCAGTCTGTTCGGCCTTGATTCCGGAGCCGCGCTGGCGACGGTCGTGGGCGTTCTCGTCGAGGTCCCCGTGATGCTCTCGGTGGTTCGCATCGTGAAGGCAACGAGAGGCTGGTATGAATCCGGAACTGGCGTCTCGGCACCGGCGTCAGCAATGGAGGCGCGTCAATGACCGTCACGATCTATCATAACCCGGATTGCGGCACCTCGCGCAACACGCTGGCGATGATCCGGCAAAGCGGCACTGAGCCTGTCGTCATCGAATATCTCAAGGCGCCGCCGTCGCGCGAGACACTCAAGGAGCTGATTACCGCGATGGGAATGCCCGTGCGCTCCCTGCTGCGCGAGAAGGGAACGCCTTACAAGGAGCTCGGCCTGGACCAGCCGAAATGGACGGACGAGGAGTTGCTCGATTTCATGCTGGCACATCCCATTCTCATCAACCGGCCGATCGTGGTGACGCCGAAAGGCGTGCAATTGTGCCGGCCATCGGAGGCCGTCATCGATCTTCTGGACTCACCGGTTGGACGGTTTGTGAAGGAAGACGGCGAAGTTGTAGCGGCGCGATGAGGGGCTGATGCGGCCGACGCAGCACCACTGCGTGCGACAATCGGCCCCGACGGGCAACTCAGCAAAACCTGTCAATCACCCCCCGCAAAAATATTTCGCTTTATCAGAAGAACAACTCAGTGTATAGATGCACCCGTCTCACCCGACAAGAGGGGCGCTGCGCATCGTCACGAGCGTTGCGGTGAGATGCGGTGGACGCGGCAAGCGCAACTGACGAGTGCGCATGACGCGGACGGCGAAATCGTGCAGGCCTGACGCCCTAGCGGCAGGTGTCTCTTCGCAGGACGTGAATGCGTCGTTGCGAAGACGGTGACAAAAAAGCCCAGTCTCGCCGGGGAGAGCACGTATAAGCCGTAACCCATCGCGCAGGGAAAGCCGGGTTGTTTCCGGTTACACCTGTGGTCCTACCCCCCGTGCTTTCTACCTTTTGCACGGGGCCCATGGGTGCGATCGGCACCCGGCTTTCCCTGCGCCCTCTGCTCAAGAGAGGGCGAAACGAAATCCAAAGCTCGGACAATTCATGTCGCGAGAATGCGGAAGTTTGACTCACAACGCGCGCAACAAACTCACTGTCGTCCCTGCGAAAGCAGGGACCCATAACCACAGATCGCCATTGTTGCGGGACGGTCGAACGGCGAGTCCCGTTCACAACACGGGCCGCAGAGTATGGGTCCCTGCTTTCGCAGGGACGACACCGAGATTGCAGCAATGATGGCGAAGTACGCCCTACCCGCTCAAGCCGCCGTCGGCTCGCTCGACAACGCGGCGAACACCGTCTCCGGCGAATGGGCGATCACGGCGAGCAGCGCGCGGGCAGGTCCGCGCGGCGCGCGCTTGCCCTGCTCCCAGTTGCGGATGGTTTCCACGGGCACGCCGAGCTTGGCGGCGAATTCGAGTTGGGTGAGCTGGGCCCGGCGGCGCAGATCGCGCACGGCCGGCTGCGCGGCGGCAGGCTGCATCGCCGCCTGATCGGGATGTGCGGGCACGAGCGGGATTTCCTGCCCGTCGCGCAATTCGACGATCCGTCCGTCCGCCTTGAGCCGCAACCGCTGCATGATGGCCCCCGTGATGGCCCCTTGGAGATAGCGGCATCATCGATGAAGCGCGTTAAGTTCGGATTAACGATAAGCGGCCCGGCGCGGCTCGCGCCCGAACCACGCGCCGCCCTGCCCGCGCGCGCGTTACTTGAGGCCGAACCACAGCGTGGCGATGCCGAGGAACGAGAAGAAGCCGACCACGTCGGTGACGGTCGTGACGAAAGTGCCGGAGGCGACCGCGGGATCGGCCCGCACCCGTTCCAGCACCATCGGGATCAGGATGCCGCCGAGCGCGCCGGCCACCAGATTGCAGATGATCGCAAGCCCGATCACGATGCCGAGGCCGGGGATCTTGAACCAGGCCACCGCGGCGACGCCGGTGATGACGGCAAAGGCGATGCCGTTGACGAGCCCGACCATGGTCTCGCGCAGCACCACGCGCATTGCGTTGTAGGAGCCGAGCTCGCGGGTGGCGAGCGCGCGCACCGCGACCGTCATGGTCTGGGTCGCGGCATTGCCGCCTTGGCTCGCCACGATCGGCGCCAGCACCGCGAGCGCCACCATCTTCTCGAGCTGGCCCTCAAACAGGCCGAGCACCGACGAGGCCAGGAACGCGGTGGCGAGATTGACCAAGAGCCAGTTGAAGCGGCCGCGGGCGATGGTCCACACCGTGTCGGACAGCTCTTCGTCGCTGGTGACGCCGCCGAGCGCCTTCAAGTCCTCGTCGGCCTCCTCCTCGATCACATCGACGACGTCGTCGATGGTGATCACGCCGACCAGCCGGTCGATGGTGTCGACCACGGGAGCTGCGACCAGATTGTACTTGCCGAACATCCGCGCGACCTCTTCCTGGTCCTCCAGCGCGGAAACCCGGCGACGGTCCTCGTCGATCAGGTCCTTGATCGCGATCGGGCGGCGCGTACGCAGCAGCACGTCGAGCGGCACGGCGCCGAGCAGGTGCTTGTCGGCATCGACCACATAGATTTCGTAGAAGCGATCCGGCAGGTCCGGCGTGTCGCGCATGTAGTCGATCGCCTGCCCGACATTCCAGTCCGGCGGCACCGCGATGAACTCGGTCTGCATCCGCCGGCCGGCGGAATTCTCCGGGTACAGCAGGCTGCGCTCGATGTCCTCGCGCTCGGCCGCCGGCAGCTTCTCCAGGATCTCTTCCTGGTCCTCCTCGTCGAGGCTCTCCAGCAGCTCGACGGCGTCGTCGGATTCCAGCTCCCGGACGCCCTCGGCAACCGTCTCCGGCTTGAGTTCCTCGAGGATCTCCTCGCGGACCGTCTCGTCGACCTCGTTGAGCGCCGAGAAGTCGAAATCGGTGCCGGCGAGCTCGACCAGGGTGACGCGGTCGTCCGGCTCCAGCGCCGCGATCAGGTCGCCGAGATCGGCCTCGTGCAGTTCCGCCACCACCTCGCACAGCAGCGGCCGGTCGGCGGCGTGGATGGCCCGGGTGATCGCCGCGACGAATTCGCCGCGGAGCTCGCCCTCCTCGTCCCGCATCGGCATCCGGGCCAGCGGGTCGGCCTCGGCGGGTTCGGCAGCGTCGAAATTCTCGGCCATGCCGTGTTTCGCCGGTTTGACAGGAGGGGAAAAACTGGTTGGATGAGTGCGGAACGGATTACCTAATCGGTGGGGCCCAGTGCAATGAGAAAGATGTCGAGCGCACCGCGACCGCTCCGGAGGGCTTTCGCGGCGCTGGTGGCGCTCGCGCCTGTTGCACTGTGCGGCTCGGCGCACGCCGCCGAATGCCAGCGCAAGGACGCGCTCGGCACCTCACGTGTGCTCGA
Organism: Bradyrhizobium sp. UFLA06-06; assembly: GCF_054820065.1. NCBI lineage: Bacteria > Pseudomonadati > Pseudomonadota > Alphaproteobacteria > Hyphomicrobiales > Nitrobacteraceae > Bradyrhizobium > Bradyrhizobium sp. UFLA06-06. Next base: position 80,653 of record NZ_JADFUD010000020.1, on the reverse strand, counting down.
GGTCGACCCTGCGACCTATCCGCGCGTTGGGCTGAAGAGCTTTCCGCAAACCCTGCCGCTCAGGGATGGCGAGGTCGTGCTGACCTTCGACGACGGACCGACGCCGGGGGTCACCGACAAGGTGCTGACGGCGCTGGCCGCCGAATGCGTGCAGGCAACCTTCTTCATGGTAGGCCGCAACGCGGCCGATCATCCCGATATGGTCCGCAAGATCGCGCGCCTCGGCCACTCCATCGGCTATCACAGCTGGGACCATCCGCATCTCAACAAGATGCCGACGGATCAGGCCGAGGCGAACATCAACCGGGGAATCGAAGCGGTCCAGACGGCCCTGCGCGGCACCGCAAGCACGGTCCCGAGCACGCCGTTCTTCCGGTTCCCCTATTTCGAGTCGACGCCCGCGCTGCTCGATCGCCTGGAAAAGCGCGGTATCGCGGTGTTCGGAGCCGATTTCTGGGCCAGCGATTGGAACAAGATGACCCCCGAGGAGGAACTCAAGCTGCTCACCGGGCGGCTCGAAGGCCACCGCAAGGGAATTATCCTGCTGCATGACCCGCAAATGCGGACAGCCGAGATGCTGCCCGCCTTCTTGAGGTACCTGCAGGAGCATAATTACCACGTCGTCCACATCGTCCCGCCGGCGATGAAAACCGTGTCCGACCGGACACATTGAACCCGGGACCCAAGGTGGATTACAGACCGTTAAGGCGGCATTCATCGCGCCGCACCTAAGGATTCGTCAGTGCGTTTGGAATGCGGCCGAGATTCGATGATTGCAAACGTCCTGGTGATGATCCGGAAGCGGTCGCGGACCGTGGTCCGCGCGGCGCTGCTGGGCTGCGGCTTGATGACGCCGTCCGCCGCCCTCGCCGCAGACTGCCCTAACCCCAACGCACTCGGCACCTCTCGGACCCTCGTCGTCGATCCCAAGGAGCATCCCCGGATCGGCACCATGCAGTATCCGGAGACCTTGCCGCTCGCCGATCACGAAGTGGTACTGACCTTCGACGACGGGCCGCTGCCGAAATACAGCAACCAGGTGCTGGCCATTCTTGCCAGCCAGTGCGTCAAGGCGACCTTCTTCACCATCGGCTCTCAGGCCCGGTTCAATCCAGAGGGCGTGCGCAAGCTGATCGCGGCCGGACATACCGTCGGCACGCACAGCCAGAACCATCCGCTGACGATGAACAAGATGCCGCTCGAGAAGGTGCGGCAGGAGGTCGACGACGGCATCGCCTCGACGCTCGCCGCGCTCAATGGCGACAAGAGCAAGCTCGCGCCGTTCTTTCGGATTCCCGGCCTGATGCGCGCCGAGATCCCGGAGGCCTATCTGGCGTCACAGGGCATCCAGGTCTGGAGCGCCGACTTCCCGGCGGACGACTGGCGCCACATCTCGCCGCAACGGGTCTATGACCTGGCGATCCAGCGGATCGAAGCCAAGCGCAAGGGCATCCTGCTGCTGCACGACATCCAGCCGCGCACCGTTGCGGCGCTGCCGCGCATCCTCAACACGTTGAAGGAGCGCGGCTACCGGATCGTTCATGTCGTGCCCGCAACGCCCGATCGCCCGGCGACGCCGACCCAGCCGCAGCAATGGTACCTGCATCCGCCGACCGAGACGGTGGCGACCACGCGCTGGCCCAGGATTCCGAACTTCGTCTTCACCGCGACGCGGACGCTGCCTGCCCCGGTGCTTGCCGACATGGATTGGCGCGATGCCGACATCCTCGACCACGCACAGCGCACCCGGGTCGCGATGCCCGTCCGCACGCTGTGGCCGCAGCCGCAGCTTGCGCGCTTCGCATCGGTCTCGACATTGCCTATCCCGGCGTCCGACGTGTTCCGCGTTCCCGAAGCACTCGACCTGACCCTGCTCGCAGCCCGATCGGCGGCCGATCGCCGCCTCGCGCGGCGCGCGACCGTTGGCGTATCGCGCGCGCAGGCGTTCTCCGCGCGCCAGGCCAGGCATCCGAAGCAGGCTGCGCATCAGGCGCCTGGCGCGGCGCACGGCAGAGCCCACGGCGCACCCTTGCATGTCGCGCCGCCCGCTGCCGACAATGCTTCAGTCCACGTCGCCAACAATGTGAAGAAGCGCACGCCGCGCGCCGAGGCGTCGGCTGGCAGGCGCGTGCCTGATTGACGGGATCTAGTGTCCTGAACCAGAAGTTCGCAACATCGCGTCGTGTTTTGGCGGGGCATTGTAGCGGCAGAAGCGCTCGATGGAAGCAAGGATGTTATCGGCGGATTTGGTCCATCGGAACGGTTTGGGATCGGCGTTGTGTCGTTCGATGAACGTGGCGATGTCCGCCCTGAGGGCGGTTACGCTGCGATAGACGCCGCGCCTGATCTTCTTATCGGTGAGGAGCGCGAAGAAGCGCTCGACTTGGTTGAGCCATGACGAACTGGTCGGGGTCAGGTGCACGTGCCAACGCGGCCGTTTGGCCAACCATCTCCGGATCATTGGGGTCTTGTGCGTGACGTAATTGTCCATGACGAGATGAACGTCGAGGTCGCGCGGTACGGCAGCCTCGATCTCGTCGAGGAACTTGCGGAACTCGGCGGTGCGGTGGCGCCCGTAGCACTTGCCAATGACCCGTCCGGTCGCAATATCGAGGGCAGCGAACAGCGATGTGGTGCCAAGCCTTTTGTAGTCGTGGCTCCTTCGGGCCGCCTGGCCGGGACGCATCGGCAACATCGGCTGGCTGCGGTCCAGCGCCTGGATTTGGGATTTCTCATCCACACACAGAACGATGGCGTGCTCCGGCGGTGAGACGTAGAGGCCCACGACATCGCGCACTTTGGCCACAAAGTTCGGATCGGTCGAGAGCTTGAACGTCTCCATCCGGTGCGGCTGGAGCCCGAAGGCCCGCCAGATGCGTTGTACCGTCGACACCGATAGGCCGCTGGTCTTCGCCATGTCGCGGGAGCTCCAATGAGTGGCGTTCTCAGGGCAACTCTCCAACGTCCTCACGATCACGGCTTCGATGCGGGCGTCGTCAATCGTGCGCGGCGCGCCGGAACGCGGCTCGTCGTGCAGCCCGGCCACACGCTGCTCCATAAAACGCCGCCGCCATTTGCCTACGGTCTGTCGGTCCAGCCCAAGCTTGGCCGCCACTTCCGTGTTCTGACCACCTTCCGCACAGGCCAGCACGATCCGGGCTCTCAGAGCCAGCGCCTGCGCCGTCTTCCGCCGCATCGTCAGCGACGTCAGTTCGGCCCACTCATCATCGCTCAATATCAGGGGGGCAAGTTGCTGGACAGCCATTGGAGACTCCGTCGCCGTTTGCCTCCATCCTTGGCACAGCGACGCGAATCTACTGCGAATCTATGATTGCGAACTTGTGACTCGGGACACTAGCTGGCCACGATCTTGGCGACGCAGAGCAGAATCACCAGCGCCAGGAAGAAGATGTCGATATAGGTTTGATCTCGCCGGCATGGCTGAGCACAGTGACATCGGCGACGATCTGCCTGCGCGAGGCGACAGCATTGGGCCCCTCGCCGGCCGCCGCGGCGAGCCGCCTCGTCTCACCCTCCAGGCGCTCGATGCGCTGGAAGAAATAGAACGAGCGCAGGCCGGAAAAGGCGTGCATCGCCGCATAGACCACGATCAGGATCGCGACCGTCGCGCTGCTCGTACTTCTCCAGAAGGTTCAGCGTGAAATAGACCAGCCCCAGAAACATGAAGTTGGAGACGACACGGTAGGCGTAGCTGGCAAAGATCATCGGGCGCTCCGGGTGGGGCAGGCTTGCGGCCGCGCGATCGCTCGCATTGCCAAAGTCGCTGCAGCTACGGCGCCGCCCGCACGTAGATGCGCCATGGCTCTACGCCATACATCTTGAAATTCGGCGAGGCCAGCGCCTCAAGAAGCGGCGCAGCAGGCCCGGCCATATCGACGTACAACCCGTCATAGAGAACAACAGTGCAGATATCGCGCTTGTCCAGTTCATGCAGCAGCTTTTCCTTGTCGCGCTCGACGAGAAGGTCACGCATGTATTTGCTGTAGAGTTGCAGAACCTGCCGCTGAGCGAGAAAATTGATGCCGGTATCCTCGGCCAATACCCGACACGTTGGTGGCAGGTTCGCCGTCAAAGCGTTCAACTGCTTGGCAACCCGTTGATAGCCGCTCGTTGAATAGTACGTCCATCGCTTGACGAGAATGCAGGTCGTGGCAACAGCCACACCGAGAATCGCCAACGACAATGCAGCTCGGGTCCAGGTTTCGCGGCGCTCGACGCTCGTTGACGTGGCGGTCAGCGCAACCGGAGCAACCGCTATTCCCCACGCGACGAACAGAGCCGCGAACATGTAAAACTGCATCGCGTAGCGTGCATTCAACACTGTCCAACTCGACAAATTGTAGTATCCGACGTCGAAGGCGCCCAACAGCAGAAGCATCTCGCTGAGAAACCACGCCCCAAACATGGCTCCGATCCGCCAGTCGATTGACTGGAGTGTAGAGCGATCTCGGGACGAAACCCGCTGCACGGCGTACCAGGCTATCGTCGCGAACAGGACGACAAGCGCCGCTGCGCTCGGCCATCCACCGTCCCTGGCAAAACTGATGAGGAGCCGGCTAGACAGGACGGCACCTTCTCCGATGCGTGCCGTATCTCGCGCTTCGATGCTGTGCGCATAAAGCGTACCGGCGGCGACCCGGGCTGCGTCAACGTTGTCGCCGGTCAGGGAGCCGCTCTTGTAATAGGCCATTGCGACGTGAAGGCCGCCCAGGCAATAGCCTGCAGCCACTGCGGCAGTCAGCAGCGCAATGCGCATCGGGGACTGCCCGAATGAAACGCTCAGAAGCGTCCAGGGCGCGACAATCAGTGGCACAAGGACAATGGATAGTGCATGGCCCTGCATCGCCCAACCGCCGAGCACGACGCCCAAAAGCGCAGCTCCGACGCTCGGGTGACGCGAACTGACTTGCCACTGCGCCACAAGAAACGTGCAAAGCAGTAGGAGCGCCGTTAGTCGGAATACGTCGCGGCCGCCGTCGATTGATCCGCTGTGGATGAGAGGGACCGCCAGAATCAAAAGCGGCAGAAGGATCGCGAGGCCACGCACCCGCGCCGCGCTGGCGAGAGTCACGCCCGCCGCAACATAGGTGATGATCGTCAGCTGGAATGCAACGCGCGGCACCATTTCGTCGCTCAAACCGGCCCCGCCGAGACCGGACCAAAGCAGGGCCGACGCATTGTAGGCAGGCCAGAGCAGGCCATGGGGGTCGCCGCGCAGAGTGCCGTCGGAAAGGCCTCCGATCCCGGAGGCATCGAAGAAGCTACGCTGCGAAAGAAGTTGCCGCGCTTCCGCAAGGTACTGCATTGCGTCGGAATTGCCGGTCACCTGGCCGGCATAGAACCAGAGCCGCGGCACGATAATGCAGGCCACCATCAATGTGGCTACGATCGAAGCCAGAACGACTGGATCGCGCAGGGCGTGGGGGCTCTTGGGACCGCGAGGCGTCGGTCCTTTCCAGGGCGCTACAAGCAACGCCAATCCAACGATGAATGGCGCGCTGGCGTGCCCTCCAAGGGCCAGCCCAGGTGCAACAAGCGTGAGCAGCAACAGTAGACATGCTGTGACAAAGCTGGTCGTTGCCACTCCGAAGGCAATACGCCCAAAGGGAGGAATCGGGAGGACGCTGTCAAAGACGTAGAAAAGTCTCGCCAAGCCCGAGGCTAGAACGAGCTGGCCGATCAGAAACAGAGTGCTCAAGCCATTGTCCCTTTGTCGTTCGGCCCATCGCGCAATTACGGTGCCCGGCATTCTGTTCGTGGTGCAAAGCGTGCCCTATCGGCGAAGCCGGAACTCGACGATGTTGTAGTCGCCCCGCGCACGGGCCGCTACCTAATCTTGGGGCGGTCGCGGCGCGTCAAGCAGTTGCCCTACGACCGTGAACGTGTTGCGATCAGTCCGGAGACGGCGAAACCAATCAGCAGCGGAAGAACCGTGCGCACGGTGCGGTGAATCAGAGCAAGCGCTGCAGCCGTCTCCGCCGAAGCTCCGGCCTGCTGCAACAGCAGCACGAACGTGACGTCACGCACCCCCAGTCCCAATGGCAGCAGGGAAACTGCCCCGGCCAGATAAGAAATAACGATCGCGTGCCCGATGGCCACAAGGGGAAGATCAGCACCCAAGGCCCGGCCGAGATACCAAATCGAAGCGACGTCGACCACATAGGTTGTCGCAAGCCACAACGTCGCGACAGCCAGCGCAAACGGCTTGATCCCGAACATTGCGTTTCGCAGATCGAAGACGAACCGACGGATCGGCCCGGAGGCCCGAAACAACGGGCCGAGTACCCACATCTTGTCCAACACCGCCGGACCAAGTCCCACCGCTGCGAGGCCAGCGATCAGCAATCCCGCGGCCGCGAGCGAAAGCGGCAGTGCGCGATCACCTGCCAATTCGCCCGGAATGACCAGGACCGCTCCCATCAAGAACAGCCAAAGAAGGCTTTCGATCGTCGTTTGAGCCGCGCCGACACTCACCGGGATATCCGCCAGCATCTTGTAGAACGCCAGGCGCGCCGGCACGCCGAGCTTCGGATCGCCGGCCAGGCTCACCGTGCCCGCTGCCAGCATGGCCATCATGACATCCATCAGGCTGGCTGGATACCGCATTCCCGCCAACAACGTCGCCGCGCCCGCCGCATGCAGCGCAATCATAACGATCGACGAAAGGCAGAGTACGAGTAACGTCTGAATCGAGATCGACCGAAGAGTGTGCCAATCGATGCGATCGACCAAATAGAACAGCGCCGCAGCACCAACAATGAAGGCCGCGCCCCAAAGCAACCGCTTGCGAGTAAGCAGACCCATCAGGCTCCGTGCCTCTCAATCGAGTTCGAGGCGCAAGAGAGGTCCCCGGCAAGCGAGGCGCCGCGTGGCAGTCCGGCTCGCAGCAAGTAGCGGGTGAGGATTTTCATCCACGCTCCGTGGCGGAAGAATTCGCCAGATATTTGCTGGTCGCCTTGTACATCGGTGCTTGCGTCCAGCGAATGAAGACGGCGTCGTTGTTGTTGCCGTTCTCGAACGCCTTGTAACGGAACTTGCCATCGCCGGCATAAAAGCGATCCATGGCAAAAGCCATGTGGCGCTTTGCCAGGCTTTTGTCCCCGTAGGCGAGCGCAGTCAGGATGCTCTGCGCGACATCGTGGGAATCGATTGGCCAGGTCTGCTCGGGACTCCAACGCGGTTTGTCGCCGTCGATCAATTGGGCCTGCATATAACCGCAACCACGCCCGATCGCATCCGCGATACGTTGGTCACCCATTGTCGCGTTGACTTCGATGAGCCCTTCGATGATGTAGCCCGTGTGCCGGCTATCGATGATCGTGTCGACGGGGTGATCGCGGAACGCCGGCGCATAGAACCAGGATCCATCCGGATTTTGATGGTGCACGGCGAACAAGGCCGCCCGCCCGGCAAGCGCGACGAGTTCGTCGCGATCAAGCACCCGTCCCGCCCGGGCCAGCAGGCCTGCGGCTGCAACACTGGCATTGATTATCAGACGCGTGTCGCCCGGACCAAAATAGACACAAGCGCCTTCGGGCAACTCGATCATGCCAGCCTCTTCCAGCATGAAACGTATGCCGGATTCGAGCAGCGCCAGCCCCCGGTCGCGGTCGAGCAGATGGATGGCATCGAGGAGACCGGTCAACACGATGGTGGACGTAATCGTGGTCGGCCAATGCTTCGGGTGCTTCCCCGTTCCTCCCCAGTTGAACGGCAAACCCCAAGCTGCATTGCGAGCCAGCGGGCTACGCGTGTCCTCAAGCAGGGTCAGCAACCTCGCCGCTCGTCGACGCGAGACCTTGCTGTCGGGTTGGCGAGCTTCACCCGCGAGGCTATCTCCGAGTGCTTGTGGCATGACAATGGCCGGGGCCGCCTGGAACAGGCGTTTCGGGATCAGCGCATGGTAAGGCTTGAGCGTTCGGCGGGCAAAGTGCATGAGCGGCCCGATGATAGGTCGACCGCCAACCTGGGAAATAATGTTGTCAAGCTGATAAGGATCATTGCCGGCATAGTCGTTCTGCTCGAGCCAGTTGCCGAGAGCATCGGACGCTGCGCGAACACGTTCGAGCAGATCCTGATCCGAAGCCGGAGCTTGACCGGTCATCATGCGTGGAGGCCTTCTACAAAAAAGCGCGCTGTAGCCATCTACTCTATCGTGTATGCAACAGGCTAGCCGCTACCGTTGCCCGACCAGAATCTTCAAGTGCCGTAGCCGCACTTTTCGCATCAGCCAACCGGTGAGTTCGACATTGCGAAACAGCAGATCGGAGCGAACGACTGGTGGCGATTGGCCTACCGCTTCCTTGCTTGGGACTGGATCGACGGCCCGAGCCGCACGCTCCAGCGTCGTAATCTCTCCGTCAAAGCGACCGACGCAGTCGGCCAGCAATTCATCGAGGACCGCGCAAGCGCGTTCGTCCGGCCGAAACCCGCGTTCGATATCTATCAACGAATAGGAATGCAAGAACAGCACGATAATTTGCTGACCGGACGCCAAGACGGCTTCGATCTGGCGGCGCAACTCGCCGGGACTGCACCAGTCCGGATCGAGCTTCTTCGTCAGCGACAGCAGGCGGGCCGGTCCGAGCGCAAGATCGCAGCGCGTCACGGTCACGGGAACTTCGAGTAGATCGCCATGCCGAACAACGGCGTTCGCGGTGAGCGGGGGATGATTGAGTCCGCAGTGCGGATAGCCGTAAAAAACACTCGAATCGATCTCGATGCCGTTTTGCTCCAGAGCAACGAGCGTATCGTAGTTGGCGCCGTAGCCGCCGGCGCGATGGCTGACAGGCGGTCGGCCTGTCCAGGCTTCAATCAGCGCCACCCCTTCGGAGATGAACCGACGCTGCTCGTTGAACGACAGCGTCTTCATCGTCTGCGCCATTCCGTATCCGCGCTTTCCCTCCGGAAAGGCCGGATGGGTGTGCAGGCCAACTTCATGGCCCCGCTCGGCGATCTCGCGCGTCACGCCGGCAACGAGCTCCTCGCTGACGGTCCGGCGGTTCTGGACATCGACAAAGAAGGTGCCGCGGCCGCCGTGTCGTTCGAGGATATCCATGATGCGCGGAGTCGCGTAATCGCGCCCAGCGTTACGGCCCCGATAGGTGTCGATCGGAGGCCGCGGCTCGAAGAAGTCCTCGACGTCTACGGTCACCACGAATTTCGGGCGCTGTCGTCCCGGGTTCATTTCACTGCCTGTGCAATCACAAGGTGGAAACGGGCGCGGCGTCCGAATGTCGGATGCTTTGCAAGCCAATGATCAATGCTCTGCGTGGCGTCGATGAAGCCCGACATGACCGGAAACAAGGGCGGCCAGATGTTCAGCGGAAATTCCGGCACGAAATCGGGAATGAGCCGCATTCCGGATATCTCTATCATCTTGAAGCGGCCCTGCAGCAGACGCTCGAGCTCTTCGCGAGAGAACAAGACGCGGTGATAGCTCGACGCCCCCTTCACGATGCGCTGCGCAAGCTTCGCGAGATAATATGGCGAGTAGTAAAGATAGCGCGCGAAACGTGCTGTCTCCTGGCTGTTTATGATCGTTGCGCAGAATGCACCGCCCGGCCGCAGCACTCGACGGATTTCATCGAGGGCAGCGTTCAGGTCGGGAAAATTGTTGGGGGCCGTGCACGATACGATCAGATCAAAGCTGTTGTCTGGAAACGGCAACGCCATCGCATCGCCAATACCGTAAGTTGCCGGGAGGTCACCATTCAGGGCCCGCGCATGGGCGATCATTTCGGGGCTGAAGTCCGCACCGTGCACGGTGAAATCTCCGCCCTGATCTCGCTTGCTTTGTGCAAGCCACCGCGTCAAACGTCCCTCGCCGCAGCCAAGGTCGAGGATATTTGTTGCCGCCGCGACGAGCGGGGCCATAGCCTCCCGCTCGAGCCTGTCGGTGTAAACCTGAATGGGGCGGGCTCTGAGCGCAGTGTAGTTTTTCGCCTGCAGGTTGTAGAAGCGGAGCGTTTCCTCGTTCATGGAGTGCGATCCGCGCCTGCCCGTCGAAGTTGATTTGGACGCATCTTATTGATCTTGCTAGATAATATGGCGCAACCCGCTTGAAGACGCGAATCCGCGGGCTTGGCCTGCTGCCCCTTCGCCGGCACCAAAGTCGAAAATGCAACAAATTCAGACACGAGAGCCAGAAAAATTGGAGCCGAGCGCGATCTCCGGACCGGCGCGCCGGTGGACAGCCTATTGACGAAACTGCAGATACCGCATTCAAGCAGGGTGGTTCAACCTGGAACAGAGGCTTAAGCAGGTTCCCCAACCGGCCTACGACTCACGAAGCCGCGCCGCGGCGGGAAATGCGCATGTATAAATCGAAGACTGTCGCGGTTGTGGTGCCTTGTTACAACGAGGAGAAACTGATCGGCCGCGTCATCGAGACCATGCCGGAGTTTGTCGACCATATTGTCTGCGTGGACGACCAGAGCCGCGACCGCACCGCCGAGATCGTCGAGCGCTATTCTGCCGCGCAGCCCGAACGCGTCATACTGATTCGACTGCCCAAAAATGAAGGTGTCGGCGGGGCGATCGCCGCCGGTTATCGCTGGGCGCGCGACCACGACATCGATGCGACGGCCGTTATGGCCGGCGACGCGCAAATGGATCCTGGCGATCTAAGCGCACTGCTTGAGCCCGTCATTGCCGATGAAACCGATTACGCCAAGGGAAACCGGCTCTTCACCGGAGAGGCGTGGAACCTGATTCCGCGCGTTCGCTACATCGGTAACGGATTGCTTTCGATGTTGACCAAGATCGCTTCGGGCTATTGGCACGTGGCGGACTCGCAGACCGGTTACACCGTGGCCAACCGGAAGGTGCTTAAGACGCTGAATCTGGACGACATCTACAAGCGGTACGGGATGCCGAACGACATGCTCGTGAAACTGAATATCTCTGATTTCAGGGTACGCGACATCCCGATCAAGCCGATCTACGGTATCGGCGAACAATCAGGCATCAAGCCAATTCGCCTCGTGCCGAGGCTGTCATTGTTGCTCGTGCGATTGTTTGCCTATCGTATGCTGCAGAAATATATCATCCGCGACTTTCATCCGTTGGTGCTGTTCTACTTTACGGGCGCCGTTTTGCTGTCGCTCGGAATGTTCGTCGGACTCTACGTTGTGATGCATCGGCTCTTCATTGGATTCGTGGCAGACAACACACCGCTTTTCACGACATTCCTTGTCTTGATGGGCTGGCAATCCGTCATGTTTGCCATGTGGCTTGACATGGAAATGAACAAGCACCTGAAATAGATCGAGCGACGGCGAGCGGTTACGATGTGCGGCATTTTCGGAGTGATTACGAGCCCGGGCGCGCTTGATCGCGAGATCGTGGAACGCGCCGTCTCTCGGTTGTTCCTCCTGTCGGAAACGCGCGGCAAGGAATCGTCCGGGCTCGCCATCGTTGGGCCGACCACCGTCACCTTTCGCAAGAGTGCGCAGCGTCCGCGCGATTTTCTCGCCTCGACGGACTTTGCTCCCTTCTTCAAGGGTGCTCTGGACACGCTCTACCAGTCCCGTGAGCCCATCGCTATCTTCGGACATTCGAGACTCGTCACGAACGGCACTCAAAACCTGCACGCGAACAACCAGCCGGTTCTTGCCGGCGGCATCCTGGGCGTTCACAACGGCATCATCGTCAATGACGAAGACCTGTGGCGAACCATAAACACGGCCGAGCGGAAGGCCGAGGTCGACACCGAAGTGATGCTCCAATTGCTCCGCCAGCATCTCGATCGGGGCGAATCCCTCGCCGACGCAATGCGCTCGACGTTCCGCAGGTTGCTTGGGACGGTTTCGACCGCGCTCGTGTCCGACGACCTCAATTGCACGGTCCTCGCAACGAACAACGGCTCTCTTTACGTGGCGCCGAGCGCGGCCGACGGCACGATCGTATTCGCCTCCGAGCGCTACATTCTGGAGGAATTCCTGACCACGCCAGGCTTGGCCTGGCCTGCGCGCCCGGACGCCATCCGACAGATCAAGGCTGGCAGCGCATTGCTGATCAAACTCGATACGCTGGTCAGCCACGAGATCGATCTCGGGGTCGACACCGAGGAGACGCCGGCGATCGCCCCGCGGCGGCGCGAGATCCGGGACGACACACCCGGCAAAGTCCGCAATGCCACGACCTTCAATTCGATGCCCGCAGTCAGGCTTGGCAACTTCTCGCGCTTCGAGATCGATCCGCAACCGATCAAGGCATTGCGTCGGTGCACCCGCTGTATTTTGCCGGAAACGGTCCCTTTCATCGCTTTCGATGCAAGCGGCGTCTGCAACTTCTGCCAAAGCCACCAACCGAAGACCTATCTGGGGCGTCCTGCCCTGGAGGCCGAAGCCAACAAGCTGAAGACACGCCGCAACGGCGCCTCCGCCGACTGCCTCATCACGCTGAGCGGAGGACGCGACAGCAGCTTTGGCCTGCACTATGCGGTGCGTGAGCTCGGCCTTAAACCGATCGCCTACACTTACGACTGGGGAATGATCACGGACCTGGCGCGCCGGAACCAGGCGCGGATGTGCGGGGCGCTCAAGGTCGAGCATATTCTCGTCTCGGCTGACATTGCCGAAAAGCGAGCAAACATTCGTCGCAACGTCTCTGCTTGGCTCAAGCGGCCGTCACTTGGAATGGTCCCCCTCTTCATGGCCGGCGACAAGCAGTATTTCTACTACGCCAATGACCTCGCGAAAAAGCTTCACCTTGAAGCTACGGTGCTTGCCTCCAATCCGCTGGAGAAAACACATTTCAAGGCCGGCTTTTGTGGTGTGCCGCCCACGCTTGGACACCGGCCGTCACAATTCGCGCAGCTTCAGATGGCGAGCTACTACGGCAGGGAATTCTTGCTCAACCCGCGCTACATCAACAAATCGCTTCTCGATACCGCCGGCGCCTTTTTCAGCTACTATTCGATCAAGCACGAATATCTCCGACTGTTCGACTACATTCCCTGGGTCGAGAGCGAAGTAAACGACACGCTGATCGATCAATACGACTGGGAGACCGCCAACGATACGCGCTCAACCTGGCGCATCGGAGATGGGACGGCTGCTTTCTATAACTACATTTATACGCGGGTCGCGGGCTTTAGCGAGAACGATACTTTCCGCTCGAACCAGATTCGAGAGGGCGTGCTCGATCGAGCGAGCGCACTTCGTCTCGTCGAAATGGAGAACATCCCGCGCTTCGAATCGATCGCGTGGTATTGCGGCGTAATCGGTCTCGATCCCACCGAGGTGCTGGAACGCATCGCTCAGATCCCAACGCTCTATCCCAGCAAAGTTCACAAGAGCGATGCACGTTCTCTTTGATATCGGCCATCCCGCGCACGTTCACCTTTTCCGAAACGTGGCGCAGCGCATGCAGGCGCGTGGCGACAAGATCACGGTCACGATCCGTGATCGCGGCATTATCGGTGGATTGCTCGATCATTACGGCCTGCCCTATACCGTCGCCTCGAAGCCGCGCCGGGGCCTTGTCGGCAGCGCCATCGAGCTCGCGATCCACAACTGGCAGGTTCTGAAAGCCGCGCTTCCAGACAGACCGGATTTCCTTGTCGGCACGTCTGTATCGGTTGCTCACGTCGGCCGCGTCATTGGCAGGCCCTCGATCGTCCTGAACGAAGACGACGCCGATTACGTGCCGCTGTTCGCGAAGATTACCTATCCTTTCGCAAATCGCATCGTCATACCGGCGGTCTTGCGGGACAAGAAGACCGCAAAGGTGCGAACTCACGACAGCTATCATGAGCTGGCCTACCTCCACCCGAACCATTTCAAGCCCGACCAGGACGTGGTCCGCCTGTTGGGAATAGAGCCTCGCGAGCCATACTTCATCATACGGCTGGTTTCGCTGACGGCTCATCACGACGCCGGCGAAAGCGGGCTTTCCGAGGCTCAGGTTCTTCGATTGATTGCGTTGCTCGAACCGCATGGCCGCGTCTTCATCAACGCGGAAAGCTCCATCGCTCCGCGCCTTCAGCCATACGCCCTGAAGGCTCCGCCCGAGACCATGCATGACCTTCTGGCTCACGCGAAGATACTGATCAGCGACAGCCAGACGATGACAATGGAGGCGGCTTTGCTCGGACGCCCCGCGATCCGCTGCAATAGCTTCGTCGGGCGCTGCTCCGTGATCGCTGAACTGGAACAGCGGTATCGGTTGGCCTGGGGCTTCAGGCCCCAGCAGTTCGAGGAACTGGTGACGCTTGTGTCGGGTATGGTCGCTGATCCAGCATTGGAAGCGACGATGGCGCAGCGACACGCACGGGTACTGGCCGAGAAGGTCGACCTCACCGACTGGCTGCTCAAGCAGTTTGATAATGGCTTTGCATGATGGCCGGTCGCGCGCGTCCAGGTCACGCGTCGAGGCCTAGCCTGGTCTCGCCGGAAGCGGCCGCTATCACCGAGGCCCCGCGATTCGATCGGCGCCTCCAACTGTCATCGACCAAGCCGAGAAGTTAGCAGCGCGACCTTGTAGGTCCGCACGCCCAGCCATTCGACAGCGCGTTGCCGGGGCCGGACGCGAACAGTGGCATTCCCGGGCGACATCCGGAAAAAGCTTAATGATTTCAGATTGGAACTTAGGTTTATGGCGCGCTCGGAGGTCGCACGAATTTGTTGTGATATCAATGAGTTACCAAGATTTTTCAAACCATAAGGTGCTTTTCGAACCTAAAAAGTTTCGTTCAGAAGGCGCCACGATGCCTCCCCCAAAAGGCCCTCCGCGCCTGCAAACCGGACCGAGGCTCCCCGGCTCGTACCGAGCATCCGGCTGATGATGGCTGTAGCGGACGCTCTTTGGCCGCCCGTGAGCGTCTGTTCAGGATCTCGCAACCAGCGACAAGTGCGTCGCGCAATGCCGAGCTCGATGCTGCTATCGCCCACTGGACGGCTTCGGTTGGCATCCTGGGGATCGGTGGCGATCATTACCCGCTGCCCTGGCAATACCTGAACGATACGGGCCTTGGTGGGTAACCGCGACAACCATTGTCGCGTTATGTTCGTGCTTTGCTGTCGTTTCGAACAGCTGGATACAGCGGAGAAGCAGTGCGGCGGAGAGAGTGTCAGTCAATCCCTGTTGAAAGATAAGGCATATTTGAGCGTCCTGGGCCAAAACCTACCAATTGAGCTATTGCCGAAGTCTGGCGTTTCGCCTCCAACACGCCGTCGTGATACAAAGCGGTTGTGGCCGCCAGGTCGCGTGTCATTCCGGCCGGCCGCCACCCAACAGCCCGGAATCCCACCCTGCAGCGGTTGCACCAGCGTGATAGGTGGATTCGAGGAAGGTCAGCAGGTCACTTTCGGGATCACCGGACTGGCGAAGGTCATCGTAGTCGAGAAGGAACTCGCCCATGCCGGCGTCCCAGCGGGCGGCGGCCGGACCGACCTTGGTGTTCTCGATGCCTTTCGGCTGCGGATATGTGAAGGAGTAGAACGCGGGCCTGGGATAGGAGGCATCGCCCGACCACCACCCCATCTCGATCAACTCCGCATCCATCGCATTGCGCCTGATGAAGCCAATATCTTGCGCGGGTGTGACGGGCTTGCCGTTGTAGAACACCGCGCGAATATCCAGCGTCCCCCACATCAGGCCTATCGGTTGCGTCTTGCCGGTGAACCGGCCCTGAAATTCGTGCATGACACGTTGCGTGCTGAGGAGGATGCGCCACCACGCATTGACCAGATCGCGATCGTACGGCCGCTGTTCCTTGTCCTCGTTGAACGGGATCGGATGGGACACTTCCTGCGGCAGGAGAGTGATTGAAGCGTCAATGCCGGCGTGGCGAAGCTGATCGAGCAGAGCATCCACGAGCGCGGCAACGGATGTCGGTCGCAGCGGCAATTGCCCCGAGCGCCCGAACTCGTGAGCCACTGCAGCTCGTGCGAGATGAAGTCCGCGCGGATCTCGTAAGCACCGCTGGCATAGCGGATCGGACCGGTGGTCAGCCCTCTCGCACTGAGCCACAACGGCACCTCGGCCCATTGCGCCTGAAACGGTTCGGCCAGCTTGAGTTTTCCGACCGCCTGCAACGTCATGTGGAGAAGAGTTCGCGTGGGCTCGAAGGCCGGGCTGGAAAGCGCCGGCCAGAAATCGGAGGTACGCTTGCCAGCAATCATGGCGCATCCTCACACACGGCACCTGGAGGCTTGGCAGCAGGATCGAGTCAGCGAACCTTCGCTGCCGTGCGCCCAGCTCCAATGCGCCCCTTCCAGTTAGCGGTTCGCGTCAAGGTTATCGCTTATGACCTTGTCGATCACGCCTTCATTGTGCTGGATGAACTCGTCCCGCGACATGCCGGAGGCCTGCCACAAGGATTGAAGGCCAGAGTCTCTGTGAAGCCATTCGCTTCGGGTCTGATGGTCGATCTTGTGCCGCCGCGCGTCCTGTGATCCGTGGGAGGCTTTGTCATGATCCTTGGACATTGAGGGTCCTCCTATGTCGCTATCAATGACGTTCAACGTCGCGCTCGACCGGATTGTTCGAACCAACAGGAGTTCCGATCCGCCCGAGCGTCGAAATTCCTGATGGCAAAGAATGCGCCAACTTGGGCGCGGAAACAATGTCAATGGCTTGGCAGCGCAACACCTGACGACGACGGACATTTTGTCCGCGCCGTGGAGGACAGGCTGTCCATCGACGATGCCTCACCTGTCTCGCGCAGGCTTCCGCGGAGCAGACACGTACGCGCGCTCCGCATCTCCGTCACGGATGGACTTTGCCCCAGCCTAATCGGCTTCGTCGAGAAGCGGCCGGGGCGCCTGAAAGCCATGCGCGTCCGCGAACCGAAGCGCCTCGACGATCATCGTCTTCATCGCCTCGGGTCCGTCATCGTGCGTGATCTCATACTCAAGGAGGAACGAGGCAAACGCATCTTCATCGATCTTGTCGAGCGCGTCAGCGAGTTCATTCATCGTCATAGGGCACCTCCTGGACCTCGATCCCACTCGGATAGCTCATTCCCTATATGCTCATGGCAACCTCCATATGAAGGTCGAGGCGTTGCGCTATCGAAGGGCATCTCGCAGCAACTTTCCTGGATCAAAGGTTCCGCCTACTTCAGCACATTGTCACGCGCCTCGATCGGCGCGGGAAGATCACGCTCTCCGAGCAGGAATAGAATCTCGCGCTCGATCATGCGCCGCATGGCGTCCAGTGGGAGAGCGTTAGGCTCCAGTCCGAACGGATCCTCGAGTTGATGGCCGAGCGCGTCGAGACCAAAGAAGGTGTATGCGACCAGCAGGACGGGCAGCAGCGTCCACCAGTCCAGCGATCCGGCCAGCGCGAACGGCAGCGTCACGCAAAAGATCAGAGCGGTCCGGTGCAGCAGCAGGGAATAGGCGAACGGCACGGGCGTCGACGCGATGCGTTCGCAGCCGCCCTGCACGTCGGAGAGCGCGCTCAGCTGCCCTTCGAGGACGGAATAATGGATCGGCTCGATCCGGTCCCGCTTCATCAGCGCCAGGCAATATGCTCCGATCTGGTTGAGCACGACATTGGTCGGGTTGGGCCCGCCTGACGCGGCGTCGATGTCGCGCCAATGTCCGATCGCCACCAGTTCGTCCTCGCCGCGCAAGCGGGCTGCCAGTCCGGCGCAGAAGCCGCACAGGCCGCGAAGCAGCACGCGCCGCTCCTCCTCATCAAGGGTGGAGGTCTGACGTGCGAACGAGCGGCAGGCGACGATCAGCTTGCCCCAGAGCTCCCGGCCTTCCCACCAGCGCTCATAGCAGGCGCTGTTCCGAAAGCTCATGAAGACCGACAGCGCGATGCCGATCAGTGTGAAGGGAACGGCGCTGATCCGCGCAAAAATGCCCGGATGCTCCATCGCGGCGAGCACCGCAAGGACGCTGATCAAGGCGATCGCAACCAGATGCGGCGCGATCCGCGGCAGGATCGAGCCGTTGACCGCAAACACGATGTCCCTGAAGCCGGGCTTGGAGCGCACAATCATGTCGACCTCCGCGGCGCGCTTAAGCCCTCCTCGAGATTACAGCTCGAGCCGGACGCCGCGCGCGTATCGTCACTGGTGACGACGAGCGCATTGGTCGCAATGATCAAGTTTGGACATCGCCGGAAGCAACCTTCCGACATGGACAATGGGTGGTTCACGCCGTCTCCCCGATTCAACGGCGCGTAATAAAGCAACCTCCGCGCCAATTCCGGAATGAAGTCCAGTCAGTCACTTAGAGCGCGATCGGCTCTCGATACCGGACATTTTGTCCACGCAAATGGACAAAATGTCCATAGAAATCAATATGATAGCATGATCTACTTCCGGCATCGCGGATGACTGGGGAGTGCTTGCAATGACCGACCACAAGCCTCGTTACAAGGCCTATCATCATCCTGCGGGCGGCTGGGGCGCGGCCGGCGCAACCGCCAAGGTGCTGCTCGAACAGAGCGTCGTCACCAAAGGATCTCGCGCGTTGCTCGCGATGAACCAGCCCGGCGGCTTCAAATGCCCGAGCTGCGCGTTCCCCGATCCTGACTGCAAGAAGACGCTGGAGTTCTGCGAGAACGGCGCCAAGGCGCTGGCGTTCGAAGCGACCAAGCGCAGGGTCACGCGAGAATTCTTCGCCACATACACGGTGTCCGAACTGATGGAGAAGTCGGACTACTGGCTCGAGATGCAGGGCCGGCTGACCGAGCCCATGCGCTATGATGCGGCTTCCGATCGCTATCTGCCATGCGAGTGGGACGAAGCCTTCACGATGATCGGAGATCATCTGCGCGCGCTGGAGAGCCCGCACCACGCCGAATTCTACACCTCGGGACGCACGCCGAACGAGGCCGCGTTTCTGTATTCGATCTTCGTCCGCGCGTTCGGCACCAACAATTTCCCCGACTGCTCGAACATGTGCCACGAGCCGACCAGCCGCGGCCTGCCGCCCTCGATCGGCGTCGGCAAGGGCACCGTGGTGATGGAGGATTTCGAGCACGCCGAAGCCATCTTCGTGATCGGGCAGAACACCGGCACCAATTCGCCGCGCATGATGACCAATCTGGTCGAGGCGCGAAAGCGCGGCGTGCCGATCGTGGCCGTCAATCCGATGCCGGAGCGCGCGCTGATCCGCTTCACCGAGCCGCAGGATGTCATCCAGATGGCGACCTTCGGATCGACCCCGATCGCCAGCGAGTTCGTCCACATCAAGATCGGCGGCGATCTCGCCCTGTTCAAGGGCATGATGAAGGTGATGTTCGAGCGCGAGGCGCAGGGCGAGAAAGTCCTCGATCACGACTTCATTC
Source organism: Bradyrhizobium sp. UFLA06-06 (assembly GCF_054820065.1). Classification (NCBI taxonomy): domain Bacteria; kingdom Pseudomonadati; phylum Pseudomonadota; class Alphaproteobacteria; order Hyphomicrobiales; family Nitrobacteraceae; genus Bradyrhizobium; species Bradyrhizobium sp. UFLA06-06. The sequence goes on along the minus strand of NZ_JADFUD010000020.1, from coordinate 61,375 downwards.
GCGCGCAGACCGTCGGATTTGATCTGGTCCGGAAGGATGTTCTGGCCCAGTCGTGGCCGGACATTGTCGAAATTTCTGGCATCGAGGAGGCACAGATCCGCCGTTGCGCCGAGATTTACATGCGCTCCCGGGCTACCATGATCTGCTACGGGATGGGACTGACCCAGCACCAGGAGGGATCGCGGCTGCTGCAGCAAGTCGTGAATCTGCTGCTGATCAAGGGCAATTTCGGCAAGCCCGGGGCCGGCATCTCGCCGATCCGCGGCCATTCCAACGTCCAGGGCGACCGCACCGTCGGCATCGACGAGAAGCCGACCGACGACTATCTCGACCGCGTGCGCGACGTGTTCGGCTTCGAGCCGCCGCGCGGACACGGCCACCACACGGTCGAGACCGTCGAGGCGATGCAGAACGGCACGGCCAAGGTCTTCATCGGCATGGGCGGCAACTTCGTCCGCGCGGTGCCCGATACCGAGCGATCGTATGCAGCGATGAGGAAGCTCGCCCTGACGGTCGGCATCAACACCAAGCTCAATCGCGGACATCTGGTCCACGGGCGCGATGCGCTGATCCTGCCGGTGGTCGCGCGGTCCGAGGCCATCCACACCCTGGCCGGCGAGCAGTTCGTCACGATCGAGGACTCGATGTCCACCGTCACGGCATCGCGCGGCGTGCTGGCGCCGGCAAGCGCCGATCTGCTCCCGGAGGTCGAGATCGTCTGCCGGATAGCGCGCGCGACGCTTCCCGACAGCACGATTCCGTGGGAGAGCTATATCGAAGACTACGGACTGATCCGCGATAAGATCGCGGACGTCTATCCCGAGATCTACAGCGACTTCTCGGAACGGATCAAACGACCGCAGGGCTTCCACCTCGACGTGCCACCGCGCCGGCTGGTCTGGCCGACCCCGAACGGCAAGGCCAATTTCCTCTTGATGCCCGGCCTCGAGGTCAACGCTCCGGTGTCCGATCCCGCGATGCTACGGTTGGCGACAGTCCGCTCGCACGACCAGTTCAACACCACGATCTACAGCTATAACGACCGCTATCGCGGCGTCTACAACGACCGGATGGTGCTGTTCATGAACGCCGATGACCGGGCGGCGCGAGGGCTCGCCTCTGGCGCACGGATCGCGCTCGAGACGATCAGCGATGACGGCGTGCGGCGCCGGGTCGATGGTCTCACGGTGCTGGACTATCCGATGCCACGCGGCGCGGTCGCGGGATACTATCCCGAGCTGAACCCGCTGCTGCCGCTCGAATACTACGACAAGATCAGCGGCACGCCCGCCGCCAAGTCGATTCCGGTTCGTGTCGTCGCCTAGCGGGCGGCGACTTCACAGCATCCGGAGAGCTTCGGTTTCATAGGGAGGCAACATTGCTTGGGCAACTCGACCCGGTAATCCTGGCGCGTGCGCAGTTCGCGTTCACCGTCTCCTTCCATTTCATCTTCCCGGCGTTCTCGATCGGGCTCGCAAGCTACCTCATGGTGCTGGAGGCGCTGTGGCTGAAGACGGGAGAAGGCGTCTACGCCAATCTCTACCGCTACTGGCTCAAGATTTTCGCGGTTACGTTCGGCATGGGCGTGGTGTCGGGGGTCGTGATGTCCTACCAGTTCGGCACCAACTGGTCGGTATTCTCGACCAAGGCGGGACCGATCATCGGTCCGCTGATGGCCTATGAGGTGCTGACGGCGTTCTTCCTGGAAGCCGGCTTCCTCGGCGTCATGCTGTTCGGCATCAGCAAGGTCGGCAAGGGCCTGCATTTCTTCGCGACCTGCATGGTGGCGCTCGGCACGCTGATCTCGGCGACCTGGATCATCGCGGTGAACAGCTGGATGCAGACGCCCGCAGGCTATGCGATCAACGCCAAGGGACAGTTCGTGCCGGCCGATTCCTGGCTGCCAATCATCTTTACCGCGAGTTTTCCGTTTCGCCTGGTCCATACCGTGATCGCGGCCTATCTCACCACCGCTTTCGTCGTCGGGGCCGTCGGCGCCTGGCATCTGCTCAGGGACCGCAGCAATCCGGGCGCGCGCAAGATGTTCTCGATGGCGATGTGGATGGCCGCGATCGTCGCGCCGATCCAGATCCTGGCCGGCGACGCCCATGGGCTCAACACGCTGGAGCATCAGCCGGCCAAGGTGCTGGCGATGGAGGGCGACTACCAGCCGAGCCCGAACGGCGCCCCGCTGATCCTGTTCGGCTTGCCGAGCAATGACGAGGCGCGCGTCCGTTACGAACTCTCGATACCGCACATCGGATCGCTGATCCTGAAGCATGATCCATATGCGCCGCTTCAGGGCCTGACCGACTTCCCGCGCGAGGACTGGCCGCCCGCGCATATCGTGTTCTGGTCGTTCCGGATCATGGTGGCGCTGGGATTTGCGATGCTCGGCGTTGGCCTCTGGAGCCTCTTCGCCCGCGCGCGCGGCAGGCTCTACGACTGGCGCTGGCTGCATCGCGTCGCGGTTGCGATGGGGCCGGCCGGCTTCATCGCCGTGATCGCCGGATGGGTCACGACCGAGGTCGGCCGCCAGCCCTTCACGGTGTACGGCCTGCTGCGCACCGCGGAATCGCATTCGCCGCTCGCTGCGCCCGCGGTCGCCGCCTCGCTCGTCGCCTTCGTGCTGGTCTATTTCAGCGCCTTCGGAGCCGGGACCTATTATCTGCTGCGGCTGATGGCCAAGCCGCCGGAGCGCAAGGAGCCGGAGCTGCCGAACCTGCCGCAGCGCGCGGCGGGCATCACCCCGGCGGCAGGTGTCGGGGCGCCGCTGACGGCCCGGGAGTGAACGCCATGATCAGCATCGACCTTACCATCTTCTGGGCGGCGGTCATCGGCTTCGCCGTGATGGCCTATGTCGTGATGGACGGCTTCGATCTCGGCATCGGCATCCTGTTCCCGAGTTTCGCGGTCGGCGACGAGCGCGATCAGGCGATGAACTCGATCGCGCCGGTGTGGGACGGCAACGAGACCTGGCTCGTGATGGGCGGCGGCGGACTGCTCGCAGCGTTTCCGCTGGCCTATGCCATCCTGCTTCCGGCGACCTATCCGCTGATGATCGCGATGCTGCTCGGCCTCGTGTTCCGCGGCGTCGCGTTCGAATTCCGCTGGCGGGATGCAGGCCACCGCGCGCTGTGGGACATGGCCTTCTCGCTGGGCTCGGTGGTCGCGGCGCTGGCCCAAGGCATCACGCTCGGCGCAATCCTGCAGGGCGTCCGGGTGGAGAACGACGCCTATGCCGGCGGCTGGCTCGACTGGCTGAGCCCATTTAGCCTGCTGACCGGGATTGCCGTCGTGATCGGCTATGCCCTGCTCGGCGCGACCTGGCTGATCTGGAAGACCGAAGGAACCAGCCAGCGCCATGCGCGCCGCCTCGCCTTCTGGCTCGGCTCCGGAACGCTCGTAGCGCTTGCGGCGGTGAGCGCGGCGACGCCGTTCCTGCATTACGACTACTGGCGGCGCTGGTTTGCGCTGCCCGGCGTGCTGCTCACGGCGCAGGTGCCGCTGCTGGTTGCGATCTGCGCGGCGACGCTGTTCTGGAGCCTCAGGCGCGGGTTCGAGCGGCTGCCTTTCGCGATGGCGCTCGCGCTGTTCCTGCTCGGCTTCCTCGGCCTCGGCATCAGCATCTATCCTTACATCGTCCCCCGCGCGATCACGATCTGGGATGCCGCCGCGCCGCCGGAGAGCCAATCCTTCATGCTGGTCGGCGCGCTGGTCATCGTCCCGGTCATCCTCGCCTATACGGGCTGGGCCTATTGGGTGTTCCGGGGCAAGGCCGGCGTTCACGGATATCATTAATGGAGAGCCAGCTTCCACTCTGGAAGCGGCTCGCCTGGATGGCCGCGATCTGGAGTGCGAGCGTCATCGCGCTCGGATTGGTCGCCGGCCTGATCCGCCTCGTCCTGACGGGCTGAAGCGCGATGAGATTGGTTTGAATCGTGGGATGAATGCCTATGATTTGGCAGCCGGCGCCTTCGCCGGCGCGAGCACCACAGACGCCTCGGTCGTCAGCACCCGGAAGGTGAAGCTCTCCTGGAAATACAGTTCGACCGTCGAGCTCGAATGGCTGAGATAGCCGATGGAGAAATCCTGGCCGATATCGAGCTCGAAATCTCCGCCCCGTGTCGTCAGCACGAATGCGCCTTCAATCGCCGGCGCCCAGAAGGTGCCGCCATCGACGATCCGCTCGATGTGGTGGAAGATCGGATAGCCATCGTCAGCTCCCCCACTCGCGGCCGTGTATGTGCTTGCCCCGAGCACCAGCGCGTACGGCCCATTGCAGCCGGCAAGCCGAAGCTGGCTGACGGCCTGCGCGACGACATCGGGGTAAGCCCTGACATTGGCCGGAAGCGGGATCGCAGCATTGCTGCTCGCCTCCGTGATGCCCTGAATGCCTGCCGCCGCATAACCCGCGAACACCGCGCGATCTTCGGCGAAGGCGATCTTGCGCGCCGCTTCCTTCACGGGCGACCAATCCGAATCGTTCGAGCCGCGATCGACATCGTCGATCTGCTGCCGCGACAGCTGAAAGGGGACGCGCAGCTCGACCAATGCCTTTGCCTCCCGCTGAACGGCCCGGATTTCGTCGCCGGGCGCATCGATTTGCCTGATATGCCCGGTGCCGATGGCGGCGAGCCCGGGCCCCTTCGGACCCGTGACATCCACGACCCTTCGGGCTGCCAGATGCCGCTTGAGTGTCCGCGACGCTTCCTGCTCGATTTGCGCCCAGGCCTCGTCGGAGATCGGCGCGAGGTGGCGGTAAAGATTACTCATTCTTTAGCCCCTTGCTTCAGAGAACCAATGCCGAGCGACCCATCATTGCCGGCCGGGCATGAGAGAGATTCATTGGTGGACGGCGTCGATGCGCCCGGTAGGTCGACGGCATCGGGCGCAGGTTCCGGCTCGACGTCGTCGAGGAAGCTTGCCGATGGCACGAAAAACAATGCGCCGGTCACGGCGTGGCTGAAATCCAGCAGCCTGTCATAGTTTCCGGGCGGCCGGCCCACGAACATGTTTTCGAGCATCTGCTCGATGCGGCGCGGCGATCGCGCGTATCCGATGAAGTAAGTGCCGAACTCGCCCTTTCCGAACTCGCCGAACGGCATGTTGTCGCGAACGATCTCCAGCTGATCGCCATCCTCGACAACCGTCGTCAGGACGTTGTGCGCATATGGCGCCTTCGCCGCGTCCAGTTGCTCGATATCCGAGAGCTTGTGCCGACCGATGATGTTTTCCTGTTGCTCGACCGGCACCGCATTCCAGCGCGCCAGATCATGGAGATACTTCTGCACGATGACGTAGCTTCCGCCGGCGAAGGGCGCATCCTCCTCGCCGATGACGGTTGCGCGTTCGGCGTCCGCGCCGACAGGGTTTTCCGTCCCATCGACAAAGCCCATCAGATCGCGGTCATCGAAATATTTGAAGCCGTGGACCTCGTCGACAACGGTCACGACGCTGCCGAGCCGCGGCATGATCTGCGCCGCGAGCTCGAAACACATATCCATGCGCGTGGACCGGATATGAAACAGAAGATCGCCCGGCGTCGAAACCGCGTGATGCACGCCGCGAACTTCCCGAAACGGGTGCAGATCCTTCGGTCGCGGGGCACCGAACAGCCGGTCCCAGATGCTGGAGCCGATGCCCATGACGCACGACAACCGCCCTTGCAGATCGCGGAAGCCGACGGCGCGCAACAGCGACGACAGGTCCGCGCAGAGACCGCGTACGGCGGCGTCGCTTTCCGGTCCGGAATTGACCGTCACGACCAGGAAGATGGCCGCCCGCGTGAGACGCGCGACGACCGGTTGCGGAACAGCAGACGGCACACCTTGCTCCTTTGGTGACCTCCGAGAGGTCTCTAGTCCATGTCCCGGAAAGCGTGGCCGTCGGCTTTCACGCCCACGATGACACTCGAGGGCACCAGGTCCTGGGCGCAGGTGCCGTCGAACACCCAATCACCCTTGTCTGCAAGGTCAGGGAGATTTGCGCCCTTGCGTACATACAGCCCGATCGCGGGCTTCTTCGCATTGATGTAGAGATCGTACTCTTCCATTTCATCAACCTTCCTGAAACACGAGGTCTATCGTCCGCCCGTTCTGGGAGTGCCAGATCGGACAGGCAGTCTCCCGCGTCCGCGCGAGCGACACGATTGCCGGTCACAGCTTGACCGGCCGCCCCGACTTCTCCTCCTCCAGCGTGACGGCAATATCGGCATTGGCGGAGAGGCGAACCTTGTCGCCCTCGACACCCGCCACAAAGCCCATTTCAACGTAGTGATGATGGCCTTCGTGATGGCCAAAGCTGTCGGACATCTTGAGCTTGATGCGATCGCCCTCGACGCGATCGACTGTGCCGACGTGAACGCCGTCCGCGCCGATGACTTCCATATTCTCCCTGATCGTGTTCGCCATGAGTTGGTTCTCCTGTCCAATTTCCGAATCGATTGACACGCCGCCCTGCGGCCACGCCATCAGTCCTCGAAAAGCCTGGCAATGTCGGCGTCGCAGCAAAGCCGAACCTTGTGGCCCTCGATGTTGTTCACCAGATCGAGGCCGATATAGTGGTGATGCTTCTCGTGCGAACCGCCGTCGTGCTTCTTCAGCTTGATCCGATCCGCTTCGACGCAGTCCACCGTGCCCAGATGATCGCCATCGAAGCCGATGACCTCCATGTTCTCCTTGATGTCGTCCTTCACCATGCTTTCCTCGTTCGATACGATCTCGGTTCCCGCTTCGGCCTGCCGACCGCCCGGCCAACGCGATGATGCCGCGCGCAGCCGCAGCCTCGGATCACGGCCTCAAATCATGACTTCATCGTCCTGGTCCGCGGTCGGCGCGGCCTTGCCGTTGAAGGTGAGGCCGTCCTTGCCCGCCGAGATCTTGACCTGCGAACCGTCGCGCACATCGCCTGCGAGCAACATCTCCGCCAGCGGATCCTGCAAATAGCGCTGGATGACACGCTTCAGCGGACGGGCCCCGTATGCCGGGTCCCATCCCTTGTTGGCCAGCCAGTCTCGCCCCTTGGCGTCGAGCGACAACTCGATCTTGCGATCGTCCAGCAGCCGTCGGAGCCGTGCAAACTGGATTTCGACGATCCGGCCCATCTCGTTCTTCTGGAGCCGGTGGAACAGAATGATGGCGTCGATCCGGTTGAGGAACTCGGGCCGGAAATGCGCCCGCACCATGGTCATGACCTGCTCCCGCACTGCGCTGGTCTTCTCGCCTTCGCCCTGGTTGACGAGCAGCTCCGCCCCGATGTTCGAGGTCATGATGATCAGCGTATTGCGGAAATCGACCGTACGGCCCTGGCCGTCGGTCAGGCGTCCGTCGTCGAGCACCTGCAGCAGGACGTTGAACACGTCGGGATGCGCCTTCTCGATCTCGTCGAACAGCACTACCTGATACGGCCGCCGACGCACCGCCTCGGTCAATACGCCGCCCTCGTCATAGCCGACATAGCCGGGCGGCGCGCCGATCAGCCGCGCGACCGAGTGCTTCTCCATGAACTCGGACATGTCGATCCGGACCATCGCCGTCTCGTCGTCGAACAGGAATTCGGCAAGGGCCTTGGCAAGCTCGGTCTTGCCGACGCCGGTCGGCCCGAGGAACATGAACGAGCCCATCGGACGATTGGGGTCCTGCAACCCAGCGCGCGCGCGGCGTACTGCCGTCGACACGGCCCGCACGGCTTCGGCCTGGCCGACGACGCGCTTGCCGAGCGCCTCCTCCATGTGGAGCAGCTTCTCCTTTTCGCCCTCCAGCATCTTGTCGACCGGAATCCCGGTCCAGCGCGACACCACCTGCGCGATATTGTCGGCGGTCACCGTTTCGCCGATCGACGTGCTCTCGCTGGCTTCGACCGCGGCAAGCTTCTTCTCGAGTTCGGGGATCCTGCCGTAGGCGAGCTCACCCGCCTTCTGGAATTCACCCTTGCGCTGTGCATTTGCGAGTTCCGTGCGAAGCCGTTCGAGCTCGCTCTTCATCTTCTGTGCGTCGGATAGCTTGCCCTTCTCGGCCTGCCATTTCGACGTCAGATCGGCCGACCTCTTCTCGAGATCGTGCAATTCCGTCTCCAGCGTCTGCAGGCGGCTCTTCGAGCCGGCATCGTTCTCCTTCTTCAGCGCCTCCTGCTCGATCTTCCGCCGGACGATCTCGCGATCGAGGTTGTCGAGCTCCTCGGGCTTGGAGTCGACCTGCATCTTCAGCCGCGCGGCCGCCTCGTCCACGAGGTCGATCGCCTTGTCCGGCAGAAAGCGGTCCGTGATGTAGCGGTTCGACAGCGTCGCCGCCGCGACCAGCGCCGAATCCGAGATGCGCACGCCATGGTGAAGCTCGTACTTCTCCTTGAGGCCGCGCAGAATCGAGATCGTGTCCTCGACCGTCGGCTCCGACACGAACACCGGCTGGAAACGGCGCGCCAATGCCGCGTCCTTCTCGACATGCTTGCGGTACTCATCGAGCGTGGTGGCGCCGATGCAGTGCAGCTCACCGCGGGCCAGGGCCGGCTTGAGCAGGTTGGAGGCGTCCATCGCGCCGTCGGTCTTGCCGGCGCCGATCAGCGTGTGCATCTCGTCGATGAACAGGATGATGCCGCCCTCGGCCGACGTCACCTCGCTGAGGACCGCCTTCAGCCGCTCCTCAAACTCGCCGCGATATTTCGCTCCGGCGATCAGCGCGCCAAGGTCGAGCGCCAGCAGCTTTTTGTCGCTCAGGCTCTCGGGCACGTCGCCATTGACGATACGCAGCGCCAGCCCCTCGACGATCGCGGTCTTGCCAACGCCGGGTTCGCCGATCAGCACCGGGTTGTTCTTGGTGCGGCGCGACAGCACCTGGATGGTGCGGCGGATCTCCTCGTCGCGACCGATCACCGGATCGAGCTTGCCGTCGCGCGCGGCCTGGGTCAGGTCGCGGGCGTACTTCTTCAGCGCGTCATAGGCGTTCTCCGCCGACGAGCTGTCGGCCGTGCGCCCCTTGCGCAGCGCATTGATCGCAGCTTCCAGATTTTGCGGCGTGACGCCGCCATCCCTGAGAAGCCCGGCCGCATCGCTGTTGCGGTCCGAAGCCAGGGCCTGAAGCAGCCGCTCGACCGTGACGAAGCTGTCTCCCGCCTTCTCCGCGGCCTGCTCCGCCGCGGTGAACACGCGGGCGGTCTCGGGCGCTAGATAGACCTGTCCCGCGCCGGCGCCCGATACTTTCGGGAGCTTGTTCAACGCCGCTTCGGTTGCCTTGAGGATCGCCCGGGAATTGCCGCCGGCGCGGTCGATCAGACCGCCCGCCAGACCTTCGCCGTCATCGAGCAGCACCTTGAGGATGTGAAGCGGCGTAAACTGCTGGTTGCCTTCCCGCGTCGCCAGCGATTGTGCCGACTGGATGAAACCTCTTGCGCGATCGGTATATTTTTCAACATTCATGGAATCACCTCACGCTGGCAATACCGGCGCATGCCGTCCTCGTTCCGATTTCATCGACCTGTCGGCGAATGCGCCCGTTTCGCCTCGAGGTGCTGTTCCAGTCGAGCGAGATCGATCACCATGCGCTCATGGGTGCCCCTGCCGATCTCTTCGATTTCGTCCTGCGCGGTCACCGCGAAGACCAGGCGCCGTCCATCGACGCCGGTGACTTCAGCCTCCGCGGTCACCCGTTGTCCCGCCGGCGTCGCGGCGATGTGCCGGACGTCGACGGCGATCCCAACCGCCGCCTCACCGGGTTCGAGATAACCCCGGATGGCGTTGAGCGCTGCGTTCTCCATCGCAAGGATCATCACCGGCGTCGCGAGAACCGGCGGTAGCGTCGGGTCCTTGAACTGGCTGGCCAGATGCTGCGGCCTCACGTCGAGCGTGAAGCGGCCCTTTGCGCCAAGAGACACCGGCTTCATGTTTCACACCGCCTTCTGGAACAGTTCCTCGACGTAGTCCCAGTTCACGAGGTGATCGAGAAACGCCTTGATGTAATCGGGCCGGCGGTTGCGATAGTCGAGATAGTACGAATGCTCCCAGACATCGCAGCCGAGAATCGGCTTGGCGCCGTGCACGAGCGGACTTTCGCCGTTCGCAGTTTTCATCACGACGATCTTGCCATCCTTCACCGCGAGCCAGCACCATCCCGAGCCGAACTGACCGACACCGGCCGCCACGAAGTCGTCCCGCATCTTCTCGATGGAGCCGATATCGGCGCTGATCCGCTTCTCGAGGCTGCCCGGCATCGCGCCGCCGCCCTTCGGCTTCATCCATTTCCAGAAATAGGTGTGGTTGAGATCCTGGCTTGCATTGTTGAAGAGCGGCGTGTTCTTGCCAAAGGAGCCGACGACGACCTCCTCGAGGCTCTTGCCTTCCCATTGCGTGCCCTTGATCAGCGTATTGACGGCGTTGACATAGGCCGCGTGATGCTTGTCGTGATGATATTCGAGCGTTTCCTTCGACATGTAGGGAATGAGCGCATCGTGGAGATAGGGTAGATCAGGAAGGGAAAACGACATGGGACTTCTCCGGCTCATGATCTGCTGTACGAGCGAACATCCGTGTTTGCGACATAGGCTCGATCGTTCATGCCGATAGTTGCGTATCGCGATCCGCCAAGCCGCGGTCGCGCTGACCCGACGGACACTTCCTCAGCAACCGACGTGCCAACTCGAGCCGCACGAAATATCAATGCGTTACAGAGCGACAAGCACATGCCATCGGACAATTTGTCGAAACGGCGCGAGACAAACTGTCCGAGATGGCAGCAGCCAGACGAGGCTCGAACAGACGTTCTTGCGACGGCACACGACGTGAGCGGAAGCAGCACACACGCATCAACACGTGGCCGGCCGTTCTACTTCCCTGACCCGTACATCAGCTCGAGTGCCGCAAGCGCAGTCAGGATATAGCCGCCATCATTGTCCATATCGTCGTCCGTGGAGAGATCGAATTCCCTCCACACGCCATCAAGATTGCCGGCCTTTCTTTCGTTGATGACCCGGGTCGCCACGTCACTGATGACGCCGAACTGTGCGAGGTCGTAATGCAGGCCGTCGTCATCGGAGAACAGACCGTGCTTGCGCAGGAACGCGGCCATCGGCATCGACGTTTCGCTGAGGTAGAACAGCAGGTCTCCCGCGTCCACGGGCCGGTCCGTCGCCTGGGGCACGAAGCCGACCTGCGTGATGAGCTGGGCGGCGCATGATTGAAGATCGGTCGTGAGCTGGCTCAGCGATACGACAGCCATTGCGATCTCCTCAGCTGTGAAAACGAATCCCCGATCGGCCCGGGCTCTATCGGTCCCCGCCTGATTGGATAGCGTCGCGCGGGCCCGAATTCCTATTTGACCCTGCGGCCATGGAAGAACCCGGCATTCGTCGTGTTCTCGCGAATATTGGCCGTCTCGCCCTGCTCCGCCGCGTTCTTCGCCTTTCCCTTCGGCTGCGGCCCGGCATTGCTGTCGGGTTCCGATCCGGTCCCCTTCGGGCTCCGGTTCGCAGGCGGGACAGGCGGCATCTTGTTGTGACGTGACATCGCGGCAACTCCCTTTGAAGACAACGGATCGCGATTCCGGCCGATATCGTGGGAGATCGAGCAACTGACGTGCCAAATCGAATCGGCAACGAAATCAGCCTCATAGCGTGGCAGTTCTCACCGGATAAAGACAATTTGTCAGGGCGAGGCCAGACAAACTGTCCGGCGAAATACGTTCGTTCGAATCCTCCTTGTCATGGACCAGCGCGCGACACAATTCGCGCCACGCCGCTTTCACGTGTCTAACGCTGCACCACGGCTAATCGTTGCACCGCGACGGCCTCGATCTCAAAGGTCGGGCGAGCCATCCCTCGCGATCAGCCAGAAGCTTCTCGCAGCCAGACGGAAAAGGTCGTGCCCTTTCCCAATTCGCTTTCGACCGAGATCCTACCACCTTGTCGGGTCACGAGCATCTGGCTAATTGATAGCCCGAGGCCGGTGCCTTCCCGCCTCTTGGTCGTAAAGAAGGGATCGAAGATCCGCTGCATGACATCGGGCGTCATGCCGGCGCCGGTGTCGCCGACCTCGATCACGACACCGCGACGCAGACCTTCCTGGCGATCGAAGGTCCGCAGCGTCAGCTGTCCGCCGTCCGGCATGGCGTGAATCGCGTTGACGATCAGATTGACCAGCACCTGCTGAAGCTCGGTCCTGTTCATCGAAATCGGGCGCGACGCGCGATACTCCTTGTCGACGGTGATCGTCGTTTTGTTCAGCAGGTGCTGCACCAGCGGCAGCGTATCGTTCACGATCTCGTCCGGCTGATACTGCTCGATGAAGCCGGCGTATTCCTGCGGCTTGGCGAACTGAAGCAGCCTGGTGACGATCTCGCTGATCCGTCGGAGCTGCTCGTCGATGAGCCGGAACTCGGTCTTCGCGGCGTCGACCTTACTCCCCATCAGGTCGCGGATGACTTCGAGATTGCCCTGCACCACGGCAATCGGATTGTTGATCTCATGCGCGATGCCGGCGGTGATTTCGCCGATCGCGGCGAGCTTTTCCGACATGATGAGCTGCTTCGTGGTCGCCTCCAGTTGCTGGTTGGCGAGTTGCAGCTTGCTGGTTCGCTCCTCGACGCGCTGATTGAGCTCCTCATTCCATTGTCGCAGCTGGGTATCGCGCTCGTGAAGCTGATCGAGGAGCCGATCGAGGTGGGTCGCAACCCGACCGATCTCGTCCTGATCGCCGGCATGCCCGGTTCGGGCGTCGAGCTCCCCCCGTTCGACCCGCGCAATCGTACCCGTCATGCTCTCGAGAGGACGGAAGATTGCCGCGGCCCACCTCAGAAACAAAGGAACGGTCGCGGCAACCGCGACCAGGAAAGCCACCGCGATCTCGAGCAGCGTCCGGCGCTTGGCTTCGGTGAAGGGCTTTTGAAGGAAGCCGGCATAGAGCATGCCCACGCGATGACCGTAGCTGTCGAGCAGCGGTTCATAGCCCGAGACATACCAGTCGTTGACGACGAATGCACTGTCGAACCAGCTGCCGCCGTCCTCAAGGACGGCCTTGCGGACTGCGGCCGACACCCGGGTGCCGATCGCACGTTGCGTCTCGAACAGCTGCACATTGGTGCTGATGCGGACATCGTCGAGAAACAGGGTGACGGTGCCACGGCTTTCGCGAGGCAGGCCGAGGCCGTGATAGATGAGATCATTGATCGTATCCACGAAGGCGAGATTCTGATTCAAGAGGATGCCGCCGACCAGCGCGGCTCGCCGACCGTCGGGCAGCATCAAGGGGTTGGCCGACTGCAGGACCAGGCCGCGCGTTTCCTCCGTCTTGGTCGTCGGAGCACTTCCGACTGTCGGAACGAGCTCGATTCGCGCCCGTCGCGCGAGATCAGGCGATATCGCCGAAAGCTCGGCCGCCTCGAAAACGTCGATGACGGTCCTTGCGCGCCCTTCGAGCGCGGTGCTGATGACCGGCCAGTTCCAGCGGACGGAGGCCGAAGCGAGCGGATAGTCGCTTGCCACGACCTGTCCGCCGTCGGCGACGATATAGAGGAAGTCAAAACCGCGGGCTTGCGCAGTTTCCCCGAGAAGCGCCGCAAGATCGCCGTCATGACCAACCTGCTTGTGCAGGGTCTGCTGAAACCGCGCGGAGCTGGTGACGAAAGCCAATTGGTCTTCCGTGTTCTCCATAATGCGGGCGAGATATTGATGCGCGATGGTCAGGTCATCATGGACCTTCGAGATCAGCGCTTCGTCGAACTTGGCGTTCCAGCGATAGATGCTGATCCCCAGCAGCAGCGGCAGGATCGCGAGCATCGGCACGAGAGCGATCGCCAGCAATCGATAGCGAACCGAGCGCCGATTGCTCATCGAGCGAACAGCTATACTTTCCAGCTTGCGCATTTGCGGTCGACCGTCTTACGCGAGATGCCGAGTCGCCGCGCAGTTTCGTCGCGATCTCCGCCTGTCTCACGAAGGATAGCCAGGATGTGGCGTCGCTCCACCTGGGCAAGACTCTCCCCGCCGCTGTCGCCATGATCGAGGGCCCTCTCGAAATCCTCCGGGAAGGTGCCGAGGATGATGGTCCGCTCGATCAGATTGCGCAGCTCGCGGATGTTCCCGGGCCATTCATAGTGCGTCAGGGCCGTGCGCACACGCTCGCCCATGGGCACGGCAGGCATGCCTAGCTGCTGGGAGATATCGCGCATGAATATCGCGGCGAGCTCGAGCACGTCTTCGCCGCGGTTGCGGAGCGGTGGCATGCCGATTTGCATCACATTCATTCGGAAGTAGAGATCGGCGCGGAAGCTGCCGGCCTCGACCCGGCCTGGCAGATCGGCATTGGTGGCAAAGACGAAGCGGGCATCGAACGGGACCTCCCGTTCCGCACCGACGGGACGGACCCGGCGATCCTCGAGAACGCGCAGCAGCTTGCTTTGAAGCGTGTACGGCAGTTCGCCGATCTCATCGAGAAACACGGTCCCGCCCTGCGCGTGCATGAACAGGCCCTCGCGCGCCCTTCCCGCGCCCGTGAACGCTCCCTTGAGATGACCGAACAGTTCGCTCTCGATCATATCGGCTGGAATCGCGCCGCAATTGATCGGCACGAACAGCTTGTCGGCGCGATTGGAGAGCGAATGCAGCGAGCGGGCAGCAACCTCCTTGCCGGTGCCTGACTCGCCGGTGAACAACACTGGCGTCGGCAACGGCGCAACGCGCGCGACGATATCGCGCACCTGCTGGATTGCGCTCGACTGACCGAGCAGCTTGTTACGCAGGAACATTTCGTGCGAAGCGGACGCCAATTCATGACGCAGTACGTAATTCTCTCGCTGCAGCCGCGTTCGATCCAGGCATCGCGCCACGGCGTTGAGCAACTGATTGGAGCGGAAGGGCTTGATGACGAAATCGACAACGCCGGCCCGCAAGGCCACGATGGCGGTATCGAGGTCGGCGTAGGCCGTCATCAAGATCACGTCGGCGAAGAAGCCGATCGCGCGTTGCTCGGCCAGCCAGTCAAGGCCGGCTTTCCCGGGCATGACGTTGTCGAGGATGACCACATCGAAATGCCGGCTGTCGAGCTTGCGCGACGCCTCCTTGGCATCGGCCGCCTCCTCGATCAGCTTGCAGCGCGGTCGCAGAATCTTGACGAGAAAATTGCGGATACCGGGCTCATCATCGATGACCAGTATCGACGCCTGCGAGAGCCAGGGGCCGAACTCCGGGCTGCCGACGGGTTCGACAACTTCCTGGGTTGATTCCTCCGACATTCGGCCCTTCTCCTGACGTCGCCTGCACCCTAACAGGGCCGGCCCGAGAACTACAACATCGCCGCGCAGGGCTCGTTTGAACGCGATCGCACGCAGGCGGCGGCCCGTATTCCGACTGCTGGGCCTCACGGCGAGGACTAGGTCGCGTCTCCGCTGACCTCATCATGCAGCCGCGCAAGCACCCGCCGCATGCCATGCAGCTGGTCGACGAGATGAAGCACCACATCGATGCCTTCGTCGTTGACGCCCATGCCAGCCGCGAGATCCTGAATGAAGCGCGCGCGGGCGACGTCGCCCTCGGTGAATGTCATCCCGGCGACGGTCCGCTCAGGGATCAGCCATTCCTGCTCGAGCCAGGATTCCAGGGTCTGTACCCGGACACCGGACGCGATCAGAAACTCCTGCCTGTTCATGATCATGATGCACCGCCTTCGCGCGGGTTGAATTCCTTGCCCTTGCCCCATCCTGATACGAATGCCTCGAGCTCCGGGTCCGGCGAATTCGGCAGGACGATCTTCAGCTTCACGAGCTCATCGCCGCTGCCGCCGCCGTGACGCGGCGCCCCCTTTCCGCGCAGGCGAAGCGTTGTCCCGGTATTCGATCCCTTCGGGACCGACATGGTCACTTCGCCGGTCGGCGTCGGGACGCGCACCCGCCCGCCCAGGACGGCTTCGGACAGCGAGATCGGAAATTCCAGCGAGATGTTGTCGCCGTCGCGCGTGAAGCGCCGGTCGGGCAGGACTTCCACATCGATCAGCGCATCGCCGGGCCCGCCCTTGCCGGTGCCGGGCGCACCCTTGCCCTTCAGACGCAGGACCTGGCCGTCGACCAGCCCGGGCGGGATCTTGACGTCCAATGTCCCGCCGTCCGGCAAGGATATGCGCTTGTTGCCACCCGTGATCGAATCGACAAAATCGATCGCGAACCGATAATGCAAATCTGCGCCGCGACGATTCGCGCGTGCCCGCTGACTGCGCTTGAGAAGCTCGGCGAAGGGATCCTCGCCGTCCATGAAATCGGCGAAGCCGGCACCGCTGCTGTACGGATGGCCGTCGTCCGCGCCAGCGAAATCCCGGTAGTAATGATGCTGCGGCTGCTCCGCACCCGACCCGTCGATCTCGCCATTGTCAAACCGCTTGCGCTTCTCAGCATCGCCAAGCAGATCATAGGCGCCCGCAACTTCCTTGAACTTCTCTTCGGCCTTCTTGTCGCCGGGGTTGAGATCCGGATGAAGCTTCTTCGCCAGCTTGCGATACGCCTTCTGAATGTCGGCGGCTGAAGCCGATGACGAGACGCCGAGCACATCGTATGGATTGGTCGCCACGTCAGCTCTCCTGGCATCGGCAACAAGACATCAGGCTCCCGTGACCGAGGCACTTGCGAGGCGCGACGCCGTTCGACGGCAGGTTGAAGCTATTCGACATGGCCCGGGTCCACATATCTCGGATAGTTCTTGGCCTGCTGCGGCGTCATCCGCGCCGGGTCCGGCGCGCCCGGCACCCCCCGCGGGCCGAGCTTGGCCCGCGCGATGTCATCCTCCGTCAAACGCGGCTTACCGTCGTCAAGCTGTCCAATGCCTCCGTAATCCATTGCCTTGGTTGCTCCCTGATCCTGCGAGGGGCCCGGTGGCCGGGCTTCGATTCAGGAGACCGAACGGATCATCAGCACACCGCTCCCGCGTCATCGCCCCGGTTGCAGGGTGAGGCTCTCGACCCCGGCGGCAATGATCACGCCGGTGGTGGCCTGAACACTGATCGGCTGCAGGGCGATGCTGTTGTTCGAACCACCGAGCAGCACGTTTCCGCCCACCCCAACCACGGCCGCTGCCATGGCGTCGACCCCGACATAGGTGCCGGCAAGGTCGCCGCGACCGGGCTGCACCACGGGCGCGAACACGTTCCAGGCCAGCGCAGTGTTCTCCGTGAAGCCGATATCGAGGCCGAACTTCTGCATTGTCGCAACGTAGTAGTCCTCCGGCAGTCCGTTGATCCGCAGGATACATCGAAGGTTGACCACGGCTCCGACCAGGAACCCGACGGTCGCGCCACCGAGACATTCGAGCACGCCAACTTGTACCTTCTGTGCCGGTGCCGGTTGCTGCGCGTGACCGGGCGACACGAGCGCGCTCAACATTGCGGCGACGATGGCGATTGAAAGACTCCGGTGACGACGCATAAAGAACCCCCTTGTGAGTTGAAAGACGATGCCTGTTGGGCATCACGGACAGAGTTTGAGTGAACCGGTAGAAGGGTCCGGGCAACGCACGTCGCCCGGACCAAGTGGTATGATTTCCCGCGCTTGCCGGGACGGGCTCGGCGGCCGCGCTACATCGACTTTTTCTCGTCGTCACCGATCTCGGTAAATTCGGCATCGACGACGTTGTCATCCCGGCCCGGGCCCGCGCCGGGCGCCCCATGCGGCGCGGCATGGATGGCCTCACCCAGCTTCATCACGTTCTGCTGGAGCACGCTCGCCTTGCCGGTAATCGCAGCCGCGTCGTCGCCTTTCAGCGCCTCGCGCAGATCCGACATGGCGTTCTCGACCGCGCGACGGTCCGTGTCGGAAAGCTTCGAGCCGTGCTCGACGACCGTCTTTTCCGCCGAATGCAGCAGCGCCTCCGCGGTGTTCTTCGCCTCGACGGCTTCCTTGCGCTTCTTGTCCTCGACCGCGTGCGCCTCGGCCTCCTTGATCATGCGATCGATGTCGGCTTCGGACAGGCCGCCGGACGCCTGGATCTGAATGCGCTGCTCCTTGCCGGTCGCCTTGTCCTTTGCCGAGACATTGACGATGCCGTTGGCATCGATGTCGAAGGTGACCTCGATCTGCGGCACACCGCGCGGCGCCGGGGCAATGCCCATCAGGTCGAACTGCCCGAGCAACTTGTTGTCGGCGGCCATTTCGCGCTCGCCCTGGAAAACGCGAATGGTCACCGCGTTCTGATTGTCTTCCGCCGTCGAGAACACCTGGCTCTTCTTCGCCGGAACGGTGGTGTTTCGCTCGATCAGGCGCGTAAACACGCCGCCCAGGGTCTCGAGGCCGAGCGACAGCGGCGTGACGTCCAGCAGGAGAACGTCCTTGACGTCACCTTGCAGCACGCCGGCCTGGATCGCCGCGCCGATCGCAACGACCTCGTCGGGGTTGACGCCCTTGTGCGGCTCCTTGCCGAAGATCTTCTGCACGATCTCCTGGATCTTCGGCATCCGGGTCATTCCGCCGACCAGGACGACCTCGTCGATGTCCTGGGCCTTGAGCCCGGCGTCCTTGAGCGCATTGAGGCAGGGCTCGATGGTCCGTTGCACGAGATCGTCGACCAGGGATTCGAACTTCGCGCGGGTCAGCTTGACCTGAAGGTGCTTGGGACCGGTTGCGTCGGCCGTGATGAACGGCAGGTTGATCTCGGTCTGCGTCGTGGTCGAGAGCTCGATCTTGGCCTTCTCCGCTGCCTCCTTGAGCCGCTGAAGGGCGAGATTGTCCTTGCGCAGGTCGATGCCCTGCTCCTTCTGGAACTCGTCGGCCAGGTAGTTCACCAGCCGCATGTCGAAGTCCTCACCGCCGAGGAAAGTGTCCCCGTTGGTGGCCTTAACCTCGAACACGCCATCGCCGATGTCGAGAATGGAGATATCGAACGTTCCGCCGCCGAGATCGTAGACCGCGATCTTGCTCTGCTTCTTCTTCTCCAGACCATAAGCGAGCGCTGCGGCCGTCGGCTCGTTGATGATGCGCAGCACCTCCAGGCCTGCGATCTTGCCGGCATCCTTGGTCGCCTGCCGCTGCGCGTCGTTGAAATAGGCGGGGACGGTGATGACCGCCTGCGTGATCTTCTCACCAAGGTTAGCCTCGGCGGTCTCCTTCATCTTCTGCAGGATGAACGCCGATATCTGCGACGGCGAATAGGACTTCCCGCCGGCCTCGACCCAGGCATCGCCGTTCGAAGCCTTGATGATCGTGTAGGGAACGAGCTTCTTGTCCTTCTCGACCATCGGATCGTCATAGCGACGGCCGATCAGGCGCTTCACCGCGAAGATGGTGTTGGTGGGATTTGTCACGGCCTGGCGGCGCGCGGGCTGACCCACAAGGCGCTCACCGTCGCTCGTGAACGCCACGACCGACGGTGTTGTGCGCATTCCCTCGGCATTCTCAATGATGCGCGGGTTCTTGCCGTCCATGACGGCAACGCAGGAGTTCGTCGTTCCGAGATCAATACCGATTACTTTTCCCACTGTCGCACCCTCCTGTTTCGCTTGTTTCTCTTCGCTGTCGTTCACCGAACCGGTGTAGAATGCTTCCCTGACCACCAGGTCGGCGTGTCGAAGCTATCGGCGTCCAATGCGTGTGCGTGTCGTTCGTCGATATGGGCGGCGCAACGGCCAGCAAGGCCTGGCGCAGACCTGTTCGATCTCCAGCACGATGTACGTCTCATGACGCCTTCGGCTTCGGATTGGCATTGTACGCCTCTTCCGGTGCGGCCGCTCCGGCTTTGTTCTGGTCCGGCGCCGTCGGCGCGCCGCCCTGGGCGGCAACTTGAACGGGTATTCTGCGGGCGCGTTCCTTGTCCCTGTTGATCGGCAATGCCACAGTCAGAACTCCATTGTCGAAGTCGGCCTTCATCTTGTCTGTGTCGACCGAATAAGGCAGGCGCAACGTGCGGAGCAATGTGCCGTGGGAGCGCTCGAGGATGTGGAAGCTCTCCTTGTCGTCCGCCCTGTCCAGCGTCTTCTCCGCGCGAATGGTGAGGATGTCATCGACGAGCGTAACGTCGATGTCCTCCGCCCTCACACCGGGAAGGTCGGCACTGATCCGCATTTCACCGTCGGTCTCGCTCACATTGATGCTGGGCATGAAGGGACCCTGCCGATCGCCACTGAGATGCGATTGGCGATGAAGATGACCATGCAGGAAGACCTCGCCGAACAGACGATTGATCTCGTGATGGAGCGAATGGAAGGGAGCTTCGATATCACGCTGAATCGGATTGCCCGATCGAACAGGTGCGGTGGAATTCGGCGCCATCATTCTCTCCCTGTGCGACGACGGGCTCTTCCTTTCGAAACTCGGGCTCTTCATTGCAACAGGCATGCCATCCCCGACAGCCAACGGTAACAACGACTTAGAAGTGCATCGATCGCGACGGCGGACATTTTGTCTCGGCTGCACGGGACAAGTTGTCGATGAAGCGGGATGGCATTTCATGCTCCGCTCGCGATGCCGACCTTCGCGGGACGCAATGCGCGGGCGCCGATCGCGTAACCCGGTTGCAGAACCTTCATCACAGTGCCGCGCGGCACGGACGGATCCGGCACCTCGAACAACGCCTCGTGGAAATTGGGATCGAACCGTTCGCCGACGGGATCGAGCTTCGTGATGCCGTGCTTTTCCAGCACGCGCAGCAACTCCTTCTCGGTGAGGCCGACACCTTCGACCAGCGTCTTCAGCGCCCCCTCCCGCTCCCGGACACTATCGGGAATGCTGGCAATGGCACGCTCCAGGTTATCGGCCACGTGGAGTATGTCGCCGGCAAATTTCGTGATCGCGTACTGACGCATGTTGTCGAGATCGCGCTCGGCGCGGCGACGCGTGTTCTCGACCTCGGCCAATGCGCGCAGCAAGCGGTCCTTGAGCTCGGCATTCTCAGCGAGGAGCTGGGTGCGATCCTCCGACGAACGATCGCTTGCTACGGCTCTCCCGAAATCCGCAGCGTCCCCGGGGTCAGGCAGGGCATCGCTCACGGTTGGCAGCGTGTGAGCCGAACTTGCCGGGCCGTGTCCATGCGGATCGTCGTCGGGTGGCCATTTTCGCTCCGTCATCTAGTCCTCCCTCGCAAGCGGACAGCGTTTCCCTGTCCTGTTCACCTAGTGGAGCCCGCTAGGCCGCGCGAAACCGCAGGCCGAGACCGACCAGCGCGCAGCCCTGAAAAACGAGATCGATCGCCAGAACTAGACCGAGCAACCACAGACTGTTGACCGGCCAGCCAAGCAGGAAAACCAGCCCAGCGATCGCGGTGACGACACCCGAGGCAACGATCCAGCCCCAGCCGTGGTCGGTTCGCGTCTGGAATCCGAGCCAGAGGCGGGCGATGCCCGCCGCAAGCGTGAGCAGCGCCAGCATCAGCGTCAGAAACACCGAGGCAAGCAGCGGATTCATCGATGTCACGACGCCAGCGGCCGCGTAGAGGACGCCACTGATCATCCACCACAGGAAGCCGCCCCAGTTCTTCACGCGGAACGCCTGCACGATCTGCATGGCGCCCGCTACGATCATTCCCGCGCTCACGTAGAAGACCGTCACGATGGTAGCCAGCAGCAGGTTGCCGGCCGCGACAGCGCCCAGGACAATGAAAAGGAGCCCGAGGCCGACGAACCAGCCCCACTTGGCGTGCACGTCCGCAAATGCGCGAGACAGCATGGACGTATGATTGGTGGTTGTCATCGGAGCCTCCGGAATTCGAACCGGCGAGCTCGCTTCAGCCGTGTGCAACCGGCACTCCGGCGTGAAGGCGCCACAGCACACTCGCCACCGCACACCAGAGCAACAGGCATGCCAATCAGGAAACCACGTTATGTCAGACGCTTGGTGGTTCGACCGCATGCAAGAAGGACAATTTGTCCGCGCGCCACCGGACAGAATGTCGAGGGAACGCCGCCGCTGGGGAAGCGCATGCGCTGCCTCCCGATGACGAAGAGCGGCGATGGCTTGGTCATCGGCAGCCTAGGGGCATGTGCAGCCATCCCGGCACTTGGCCAAGCTGAAGAGAGGTCGGCTACCCCCGAAAACGTCTCAACGGTCAGTCTTTCGAGGGCTTCGGCTGAGTTTCGCTCACAGGATCGGAGGCTGGAAAAGTCTCTTCGAGGCCTTCTTCGAGCCGGGTCATTTTCATATCCGCCTCGATCGCTTTCTTGGGGTCTACCGCGAGCTTATCGACGGGGGCGGGATCGAATTTTTTCTTCATGGACAGAGACCAGCGTGACCGGAATTGCACCTGATGCGCACCCCACCCTGCGCATGTCAATCCGGGAAGACCGCGTCGCGCTCCCGATCGAGAGACGGCCCCGCCGATTCCTACGCTGTGCTGCACTACAGCACTCTCGTGAGGAAGTAGTGGTTTTCCTTCGCTGGACCTTGGCTCAAAAAAACGGATGCGACGACAAGGATAGCGCTTGCCAGATCAAAACTGGAGATTGGCGACAAGTAACTACGAATTTTGCCGGGTAACAATGTGGGAGCAGGCCATTGCGAAAACCTTATTCGTATCAATGGCTTATTGCCTATGGTGCGCTCGGAGGGACTCGAACCCCCACGGTGTTACCCACTGCCACCTCAAGGCAGCGCGTCTACCAATTCCGCCACGAGCGCTAGGATGCCGGATGGAACCCTAAGGCGCCGCCGCATCGACGGGGCCATGTAACAAATCATGCATGCAGGGACAAGGCGATTAATGCGGGAATTAACTGCGAACGCCGGGAGATTTCGGCAGCATTTGCTTGACCTCGACCGCAATCCGGTTGCGGTCGACCAGGACCACCCCGCTGGCCACCGGCAGGTTGTTGGCGAGGATCTTGACCTCGTCGGCCTCGGTGGCATCCAGTTCGATGATGGCGCCGCGGGATAGCCGCATGACCTGGTGAATCGGCATCGTGGTGGTGCCAAGGACCACCATGAGGTCAACGCTGACTTTATCGAGGGTGGGCACTTCTGAACCGCCGAACGGGAACTAGATTGTGGGTTCACCTGACCACGTTAGGGTTAGCTAATGGTTAACGACCGCCAAAGCCTCGATTTGACGACCTTTGCGCGCCCTTCGGGCGGCGAAGCGGTCGAATGGCGGATTTCGGACCGCGCGGTGCCCTACCCCGATTCGCTCGCCGCAATGGACGACCGGGTGACGAAGATCGCGGCGGGCTCGGCCCGCGAACTGGTGTGGCTGCTGGAGCACCCGCCGCTCTATACCTCCGGCACCAGTGGCAAGGCCGACGATTTGCTCGCGCCGCGCTTTCCGACCTTCCAGAGCGGCCGCGGCGGCCAGGTCACCTATCACGGCCCGGGCCAGCGCGTCGCCTATGTGATGCTCGACCTCAAGCGGCGCCGGCCCGACGTGCGCGCCTATGTCGCTTCGCTGGAAGAATGGATCATCCGCACGCTGGCCGCCTTCAACGTCCGCGGCGAGCGCCGCGAGGACCGCGTCGGGGTCTGGGTGCGGCGCCCGGACAAGGGCGAGGGCCATGAGGACAA
Source organism: Bradyrhizobium sp. UFLA06-06 (assembly GCF_054820065.1). NCBI lineage: Bacteria > Pseudomonadati > Pseudomonadota > Alphaproteobacteria > Hyphomicrobiales > Nitrobacteraceae > Bradyrhizobium > Bradyrhizobium sp. UFLA06-06. The sequence continues at coordinate 37,934 of NZ_JADFUD010000020.1, read as the reverse complement.
GATCGCCGCGATCGGCGTGCGGCTGCGCCGCTGGGTCTCGTTCCACGGCATCGCGATCAATGTCGAGCCCGACCTCTCCCACTTCCAGGCCATCGTGCCCTGCGGCGTGGTCGATCCGCGCTACGGCGTCACCTCGCTGGTCGATCTCGGGCTGCCGGTCACGATGGCCGATGTCGACATCGCGCTCCGGCAGGCCTTTTCCGAGGTGTTCGACGACACCGCAGCGCGCCTGCCGGAAGCGACGTCATAGGCTTCACGCCGCCTTCTGCGGCGCGACCTCGAGCTTGCCGGCGATGTAGCGGCGCTCCTGGGTGAGGCCGCCGAAGCCGTAGGCGTCGCCCTTCACCTCGTCGACATGGGCGTAGCTCTCGGTATGCAGCGGCCCGAGCAATTCGCCCATCCGCTTGAACAGCGCCGCGAGATAGGTCGCCTTCTCGTCCTTGGTGTTGGTGCCCTCGGTGACGTGGATGTCGAGCCAGTAGCTCGCGAGCCCTTGCTCGGCGAGCGACTTGCCGCCGGCGAACCAGTCGGCCGCGTCGGCGGACTTCACGATGATGGCGGTCACGTTGGGATCCTTGTGCAGAATCCGTGCGGTCAGGTCCGACACGGCGGCGGCGATGTCGGACTTCAGCGACGGCCTCTCGCGCGAGGTCGCGTAGGTGACGGTGATGATCGGCATGATCGGTCTCCTTGAATTCGGTTGGCGCGGGTCAATCGCGCCTCCTCTAGCTAGACCTTCGCGCATCATCTTGATATCTTATCTATATGAATAGCAATGATAACGATCATTGATCATGACCGCCACGCTCGATATCGACACCGTGCAGGCCTTCCTTCTGGTCGCCGAGCTGCAAGGCTTCACCCGCGCCGCCGAGGCGCTTGGCACCACGCAAGCGGCGATGAAGTTGCAGCGGCTCGAAACGGTGCTCGGCAAGCGGCTGGTCGAGCGCTCGCCGCGCGCGGTGCGGCTGACCGCCGACGGCGCGGCCTTCCTGCAGCACGCCCGCGCGCTGATCGAGGTGCATGATCGCGCGCTGGCCGGCGAGACACCGGCGCGCCAGCAGCTCACGCTCGGGATCAGTGATCACGCCGCGGGCCCGGAGCTGGTGCCGCTGCTGGAGCGGCTGCACGCGATGGCCTCCCAGCTTGCCCTCTCCGTGACCATCGGCTTCTCGCGCGAAATGCTCGATGCCTACGATGGCGGCGAGCTCGACGCCGTGATCGTGCGCCAGGAAGGCAGCCGGCGCGGCGGCGAGAAACTGACCGAGGACGAATTCGGCTGGTTCGCCGCCAAACGCTTCGTCTGGCCGCGCGGCGATGCGCTGCCGCTGGCAACGCTGGCGCCGCCCTGCGGCGTGCGCGCCCTCGCTGTGCGCGCGCTCGACAAGGCCGCTATCGCCTGGACCGAAAGCTTCGTCGGCGGCGGCGTCACCGCGGTGGTGGCGGCCGCGCTTGCAGGGCTTGCCGTTGCGCCCCTGGTCCGCCGCATCGCGCCGCCACGCCTGGTCGATATCGGCCCTGCCCACAAGCTACCGCGGCTCGGCACGTCGAAGGTGATGCTGCATTCGAAAGTCGGCGATCCCACCAAGCTCGCGGCACTCAGGACGCTGGCTGCGACGTTTCGGAGCGTGGCGTCTGCGGCATAGGTTGAACATCGTAGCGGTTCACATCGAGTCTTCGCCTATCGCCAGTTCGCACATGACGAACCAGTAGGTCAGGCCGGCGACAAACCCGGCCACGACGAACAGGCAAACCAGCCCAGATGTCCAGACAGCCGGGGATCGTAGAAGGACAGTGATGCTCAACGCGCCGATCGCAGCGCCAGCGCAGGCGAAAAATCCCGCGGCTCGGATATGGAACTGTCTCTTATACACATCTGACGCTGCCGACGAACGATGTGTATAAGAGACAGTCAGAATGGTCTGACCGACGGCGGAAATCACCGCGGTCGCAGCGCCACAGCCCGCAAGCCAACCTCCGAATGCACGGGAACAGGTGCTGCACATCCAGGCCTCCTCACAAGATCGCATCGAACGCGCTGCGCAAGGTTTCGTGCCGGAACACAAAGCCGTTGCTCAGCGCCTTGTTCGGCAGCACGCGCTGGCCGCCGAGCAAGAGCTCGTCGGCGAAGTCGCCGCCAACGGCACGGAGCAGCGCCGCCGGCACGCGGAAGATCGCCGGCCGGTGCAGACGGCGTCCGAGCTCCTCGGTGAATTTCGTGTTGGTCACCGGGATCGGCGCGGTCGCGTTGACAGGACCGGACAGCTCAGGTCTCGCAATCACATGCGCGATCAGGCGCACGAGGTCGTCGCGCTCGATCCACGACATCCACTGCTTGCCCGAGCCGAGCGGGCCGCCGAGCCCGAACTCGAACGGCGTCAGCATCCGCGTGATGAAGCCGCCATCGGTGCCGACCACGAGACCGATCCGCAAATATGCCACGCGCACGCCGTGATCCGCGGCCGGCTTCGCCGCATTCTCCCAGGCCTCGCACAATTCGTGACTGAAGCAGGCGTGGGATTTCGCCGACTCCGTCAGCACCTGGTCCTGCCAGAGTCCGTACCAGCCGATCGCGGAGCCGCTCACGAGTACCGACGGCTTGCGTTCGAGGCGCGCGATCAGCTTGATCACGTCAGACGTCATGTCGATCCGTGAGGCGATGATCTTGCGGCGCTTGGCCTCGGTCCACAGGCCGTTGCCGATCGGCTCGCCCGCGAGATTGACGATGGCGTCGATCCCGGAGTCGGCGGGCAATTGGTCGAGGCTCGTGATCAGCGTCACCGGCGGCGACAGCATGTCGGCCTTTGCAGGATTGCGGATCAACGCAATCACCTGATGGCCGGATGCGGTGAGGCTCGCGACCAGGCGGCTGCCGATGAAGCCGGTCGCGCCGGTGACGAGCACGGTCTGCCGCGCCGGCAATTTCTCGACCAGCGTCGCGGCCGGCCGTCCGTCCGAGGCGTCTGGCGGCGGCAAAGTCGCGCGCGCCGAACAGCGCGGCGCCGAAGGCCGCAGCCGTCGCGAACAGACTTAACGGACCCGCATAGGCCGGCGCGACGGCGGTCGGCAGCATCGTCCAGCCGATCAGGACCGGCACCAGCAGCACGAGGATGGCGCCGTAATTGATCGCCAGCAGCGTGTGATTGATCCGCTCGCTCGGCGGCAGCTTTCGGCTCAGATCCTCCTCGACGAAATCCATCAAGGTGATGACGACCTCGACGACGAGCACGGCCATGATGGCGATCGCAAGAATGCCGTGCACCTCCAGCCAGCCGAGCACGAGGAACAGCAGCGCATAGAGCATGTTGCGCACGCTGTGCAGCTGGAGCTCGTGGCGCTGCGAGGGACGCCAGGCCAGCCCCTCGGTGAATTCGTGGTGATAGAACGTATCGAATGCGCCCATCGCAATCTGGATGGCGACGAGCGTCCAAAGCAGCGGCGTCATGGCGTGGCCTCCCTGAACACAGCGGACTGACGGATCAGCCGGCCGAAACGCGGGTGGATGATCTCCAGCGTGAAGCGGAAGTCGCCGCAGCCGAGATCGGAATGGGTTACTGTGAGATCGCCGGGCGTGAGCCATTCGGGCAGCGGCATCCGAAACGGGCCGAGCTGCAGCGAATAGCCGACGCTGCGAAACACCAGCGCCTCGTGCTCGACCGCGATCCGCAGCGCCATGCTGACGCCGAAGCCGACATACTCCTCGAGCCCGGTCGATCCTGCAAAACGCTTGGCGGAATGAATCACCTGCGGGAAGCCGTCGCGGCGCGCGCTGATGCGGGTCCAGACCTGGCCGCCGCTTGCGGCGTCCTCGGTGACGGTGACAATCATCGGTACGCGCGTTTCGGTGCCGGTCGGGAACGGTCCGCCGATCAGCCGCGCGGCCTGCGCCAGCCACCAGCCGGCGCGGCTGCTCAAGGCCTCTTCGACCTCGCCGACATAGACGACGGTGTTGCCGTCTTCAAACCGTTTCGAGAAGCGCCGCCAGATCGCAACCGGCAGGCGGCCCCAATCCTCGTCCGACAGCAATGCGCGGAAGCGACGGTCGTCGAGCAGCTTTGTATCGGAAGTCGGCGCTGTCTTTAAGGTGGATATCCTTGCTGACGCCATCGCACACTCCCGTTGCACCGCCGCCTTTATTTGGCCCTGCTCGTGGGCAGGAAACTCACGATCTTCTCGCCGAGCTTGATCAGCGCGACCAGGCGCGGCCGCGGCACGTTCAGCATCTGCGTGTACCAGCGGTCGACCAGCTCGGTGAATGTCAGCATCTCTTTCAGCCGCTTGCTCGCGAGCGGGCTGATGGCCGGATCGTCGGCCGCGTCGGAGACGCAGGCGCGCAGCGCTGCGAGCGCGGGATCGATCTCGCGCTCCTTGCGTCCCGCCGCGATCCTGGCCGCGACCTCCCAGATGTCGGTCTCGGCCTCGAAGTGGTCGCGGCGGTCGCCAAGGATCGGCACCCGCCGGATCAATCCCCAGGACAACAGCTCCTTGATCGAGTTGGAGACGTTGGAGCGCGCCATGCCGAGGGTGTCGGCGATGTCCTCCGCCGTCATCGGCGCTTCGGCGAGGTAGAGCAACCCGTGGATCTGGCTGACCGAGCGGTTGACGCCCCATTCGTCGCCCATGTCGCCCCAATGCAGGATGAAGCGCTCGACGACGGCAGGAAGTTTTTTCTTGGCGGATATTTCTGTCATAACAGAAATATCAGACCGTTCGGAGCAGAAGTCAAGGCTGGCCATGCGGTCCACGAAGGCGACGAGACATGGCAGATCTCCTGACCTATCCGGACGCCCCGGCAAATGCCGTTCGTCACAGGTGAGGAGTTTTCCTTTGTGGCCCCCCAGCTCTTCGTCCAAGCTGATCCGGGTGGATGATTTTTGGGCCATGCACCGGGTCGCCCGCGTCACGGCCGCAATGGAGATTGCGCATGCCAGCGTCCGACAAGGAGTTCGTTGGATCCATTCCAGAGCTTTACGACCGATTCCTCGTGCCGATGATTTTCGAACCTTACGCACGCGATCTGGCGCAACGCGTCAAGGCTCTTGGCCCGCGCGACCTGCTTGAGACGGCAACCGGCACCGGCGCCGTCACCCGCGCGCTGGCGTCCGCGCTCGGCAGCGACACCAGGATCGTCGCGACCGACCTGAATGAACCGATGCTCGAACGAGCGAAGTCACAGATGCCGAGCGGGACCGCAATCACCTGGCGGCAGGCCGATGCGCTGAACCTGCCGTTCGACAATGCGAGCTTCGACGTCGTCGCCTGCCAATTCGGCGCGATGTTCTTCCCCGACAAACTGAAGGGTTATTCGGAGGCGCGCCGTGTGCTGAAGCCGGGCGGCCGTTTCCTGTTCAGCATGTGGGGTCGCATTGAAGACAACGAGTTCGCCGACGTGGTGACCCAGGCATTGGCGGAGGTCTTTCCGGCCGATCCGCCGCGCTTCCTGGCGCGCACGCCTTATGGCCACTACGCGGCCGATCCGATCCGGGCCGACCTTGCAGCCGCGGGCTTCAGCAAGATCGAGATCGACGACGTCCGGCTGCAAAGCCGGGCGAATGCGCCGCATGATCCTGCGATCGGCTTTTGCCAGGGATCACCGCTCCGCGGCGAGATCGAGGCGCGCGGCGGTATCGGCCTTGAGGCTGCGACCGAGCACGCCGCATCGGCGCTCGCGCGCCGCTTCGGCAGCGGCGCGATCGAAGGCCGGATTCAGGCGCTGGTGATCTCGGCGGTCGCGTAACGACGCGCTTCAGACCGTCGGCAGGACCGAGAACCGCTCCCCTGCCCGGCGCTGGTTCAAAAGATCGGAGTTGCCTGGTGCGGCGTGCACGGCAGCGACGCGCGCCGAGAACGGACCGCGGTTGCATGCCGCAATCATGTCAGTGACGACGTCGTCGGGGCCGGCAAACACCGCCTCGACGCTGCCGTCGCGGCGATTGCGGACCCAACCTTCGAGGCCGCGTGCGTTTGCCTGCTCGTCGACCCAGGCGCGATATCCGACGCCCTGGACGTGACCGCTAATGGTGACGTGGCGGATCACGCCGCTCATTTCTTCAGACCGAGGAACTCGCCGCTGCGCGCCTTGGTCTCCGCCTCGCGCATGACGCGACCGGTCAGTTCGGACGAAGCGATGCCCTTCAGGTTCTTCGGCGAGGTGCCTTCGCGCAGCGCCTTCAGCGTCTCGTAGACGGCCAGGGTCGCGGCCGCGAATGGCGCGTGGCCCTGCAGCGCGATCCTGACGCGCTGGCTTGCCAGATAGTCGAGCGCGGTCATCTCCTCCGGCGCGCCGCCGAGCACGATCGGCAGCGTCGTCGCGGCCGAGAGCGCCTCCAACTCGCCGCGCGATTTGATGCCGGTGAAGAACAAGCCATCGACGCCGACCGCCTCATAGGCCCTGGCGCGAGCGATCGCATCGTCGAGACTGGTGATCGAGACGGCACCGGTCCGGCCCAGGATGACGAGCGACGGATCGCTGCGGCCGTCAAGCGCGGCCTTCATCTTGCCGACACCTTCTTCCAGCGAGATCAGCTGGGTCTTGGTCTGACCGAACGCCTGCGGCAGCAGCGTGTCCTCGATGGTGAGGCCGGCCGCGCCGGCGGCCTCCACCTCCTGAACCGTGCGACGGACATTGAGCGCGTTGCCGTAACCGTGGTCGGCATCGACGAGCACCGGCAGCGTCGACGCACGCGACATGCGGCGTATCTGCTCGGCGAATTCGGTCAGCGTGATCAGCGCGATATCGGGATCGCCGAGCACGGCGAGCGAGGCCACCGAGCCGCCGAACATGCCGAGCTCGAAGCCGAGATCGTCAGCAATCCGGATCGAGGTCGCGTCATAGACCGAGCCCGGGCGGATGCAGGTTGATCCGCTGAGAATCGATCGCAGTGCTTCGCGGCGTTTGCGGAAGGCCATGATGTGTCTCCATCCACGTCATTGCGAGGAGCGAAGCGACGAAGCAATCCATCTCTCATAATATGAGGCTAGATGGATTGCTTCGCTGGCGCTCGCAATGACGGTGCTAAGCGAACTCCAGGATCAGCGCGTCGACCGCAAGCGTGGCGCCGGCGGCGGCGTGGATCTTCTTGACCGTGCCGTCACGCTCGGCGCGCAGCACGTTCTGCATCTTCATGGCCTCGACCACCGCCAGGGTCTCGCCGGCCTTGACCTCCTGCCCCTCGGTCACCGCGATCGACACCACGAGACCGGGCATCGGGCACAGCAACTTCTTGCCGGTGTCGGCGGCCGAGACCACCGGCATCAGCCGGGCCGAGGTCGCCTCGGTCTCGGTGAAGACATAGACCGGGACCTCAAAGCCCTGATGCGCGAGGCGGAAGCCGTTGTTGATCGCCCGCACCTGCACGGCGACAAAATTGCCGTCGACGGTGCCCTGCCAGACCGGCTCGCCCGGCGCCCAGTTCGACACCAGATTGTGCGGATTGCCGGGCAGCCCGTCGGTGCCGATGAAGCGCACTGCAATCGCGTCATCCTCGCGCGCGACGTCGAGCGCGATCTCGGCGTGGTCGAGCCACACCGCGCGGCGGCGCTCGCGCAACACCACGCGGCCGCCCATCTGGCCGGAGATCTGCCGCTTGCGCTCGCCCAGCACGTGGTCGATCGCGGCGCCGACCGCGGCCAGCCGCCGCGCGATCTCGCCCTCGGGCGCGCGCGCCGAAAATCCCTTGGGGAACTCTTCCGCGATGAAGCCGGTCGAGAGCCGGCCCTCGCGCCAGCGCGGATGGTTCATCAAGGCCGACAGGAACGGAATGTTGTGCCGGATGCCGTCGACATAGAATGCGTCGAGCGCGGTCGCCTGCGCCTCGATCGCGGCCGCGCGCGACGGCGCGTGGGTGACGAGCTTGGCGATCATCGGATCGTAATGGATCGAGATCTCGCCGCCCTCCTGCACGCCGGTATCATTGCGGATCGTGATGCCGTCATGGCTGGCCTCGGTCGGCGGACGGTATTTCACCAGCCGCCCGATCGACGGCAGGAAGTTGCGGAACGGATCCTCGGCATAGACGCGGGATTCCACCGCCCAGCCGGTCAGCGTCACGTCCTTCTGCGCGATCGCGAGCTTCTCGCCGGCGGCGACGCGGATCATCTGCTCGACGAGGTCGATGCCGGTGATCAGCTCGGTGACGGGATGCTCGACCTGGAGGCGGGTGTTCATCTCCAGGAAGTAGAAGCTCTTGTCCTGGCCGGCGACGAATTCCACGGTTCCGGCCGAATCGTAGTTCACCGCCTTGGCCAGCGCGACCGCCTGCTCGCCCATCTTGCGGCGGGTGGTCTCGTCGAGCAGCGGCGACGGCGCCTCCTCGATGACCTTCTGGTTGCGGCGCTGGATCGAGCACTCGCGCTCACCGAGATAGATCACGTTGCCATGCTTGTCGCCGAGCACCTGGATCTCGATGTGCCGGGGATCGACGATGAACTTCTCGATGAAGACGCGGTCGTCGCCGAACGACGATTTCGCCTCTGCCTTGGCGAGGTTGAAGCCTTCGGCGACCTCCGCCTTCGAATGCGCGATGCGCATGCCCTTGCCGCCGCCGCCGGCGGAGGCCTTGATCATCACGGGGTAGCCGATCTCGTCGGCGATCTGGACGGCGTGCTTGTCGTCCTCGATGACGCCGAGATGACCCGGCACGGTCGAGACCTTGGCCTTCGCGGCGGCCTTCTTGGATTCGATCTTGTCGCCCATCGCGGCGATGGCGCCGGGGTTCGGGCCGATGAAGACGATGCCGGCGGCTTCCAGCGCGCGCGGAAACGCCTCGCGCTCGGACAGGAAGCCGTAGCCGGGATGCACCGCCGGCGCGCCGGTCTTGCGGCAGGCCTCGACGATCTTGTCGATCAGAAGATAGCTCTCGGCCGCGGCCGGCGGTCCGATCAACACGGCCTCATTGGCCATCTCGACATGCAGCGCATCGCGGTCGGCCTCGGAATAGACGGCGACCGTCTCAATCCCCATACGGCGCGCAGTCTTGATGACCCGGCAGGCGATCTCGCCGCGGTTGGCGATCAGGATTTTCTTGAACATGCTCTTCTTGCTTGGGCTTCTTAGGACTTGGGCTTTGGCAGGATTCCTCCCCGCGCAATCTGGCACGGGCGATTGGGCGTAACCACTCCGTGGTACAGCAAATTGCCCCGGAGGCAACGGTCTAATGCACGCCCTGCCCGATGCTTGGCCAAATCCTCGGCCAAATCCTCGGCGGTAGCCTGAGGGGTATTTCAGCCCGAATAGGTCTTGAAGCGGCCACGCGAATGCGCCTTCGCGACGGCTTTCATCAGTTCGCTGACCTCGTTCTCCAGGAATTCATTGGCCACGATCAGCGCCCGGATAGTGGCGCGCAGATTCCCGCCGCAGGCGGAAATGGCCTGATCGACAGCGGCTTCCAGCCCGTCATCGTCGTCAGATTCGGGCCGTGCAGACATCATGGGGCATCCGGGATTCAGGTGGCGCATCATGTTCCTATTTTGTTCTCATCAAGTCAATCGGATCTTTGATCGGACGCGGTTCTTCTGGGCCGCCTTTCTCTTCCGCCGCCAGCGTGCGAGGCACTACAGAGTCCAGATGTCGGTGACGATTTCGGCGAGGACGTTGATGACGAAACTCCGCCATGCGCATCCCCTCAATGGCCATGTCTGGCCGTTCTACGTCGCGGAATGCCTATCGGGACGTGACGGTGCGCACGCCCCTATTCGCGAACGGTCCTTGGTTGGATCGTACCGGCTTGTGCTAGAAGTTTGGCTGCCCGCCAAAGATCTGAAGTTGAGAAAATGCGGTTTCGAAATCCGGTCGCCACGACGCTTCTCCTGACCTGCCTGTCTGCAATCCCTGGCCTGCCCGCGACCGCCGGCCCCGCGGCGTCAGCGATCATCAAGGACGCCGGCACAGTTCAGCTCGGCAACACAACCTATCGGCTCGACGGCATCGACACGCCGGCGGTCGATCAGCTCTGCATCGACGAGCACGCCGACGTCTGGACCTGCGGGATCGAGGCGCGCGACCAGCTCACCAGGCTGATCGGCGGCAAGCAGGTTCACTGCGACGATATCGGCGTCGATCCGACCTTCAAGAAGCGCCGCCTCGGCGTCTGCAAGATCGAGGGCGACCCGACCAGCCTCAGCCAGGTGCTGGTCCAGAAGGGCTATGCTCTCAATGTCGAAAACTCGGCCACTGGCCGATTCAAGCCGGATGAAGCCACCGCCAAGGACAATCGTGCCGGGCTCTGGAGGGGCTGCTTCGTGGCGCCGCGCGACTTTCGTACGGCCAGGAAGGACGGCGCCCTGCTCGGCAACGCCTGCCCCGCCGACCGCGACCAGCAGATCCGCACCGCGCTCTTCCCCGATGACCTGCCGATGCCGGCAAGCTGCAACATCAAGGGCAAGTACGCCGTGCGTGCCCGCGTCACCGGCAATGTCGGCATCTACCACCTGCAGGCGTGCCGCAGTTACCCGGGCCTCGGCAATCCGGATCGCTGGTTCTGCTCCGAGGAGGATGCACAGGCGGCCGGGTTCCGCCGGGCCTATAATTGCCGCCCGCCCAAAGCCAAGTGAAGAGCTCGTGGATTGCATCGTCATTCCGGGGCGCGAAGCGAACCCGGAATCTCGAGATTCCGGGTTCGACGCTTCGCATCGCCCCGGAATGACTCAGCCTAACGATCGCCGTAAATCAAGCTGGCAAAACCGCCGCGTCCTGTGTGAGACTGCACCGAGAGGTTGCCGGCGCGTATGACCCCATCCGATCCCGCTGATGTGCTTCCCGAAGCTGCGGCAGCCGAACGGCTGCGGCAGCATCTTGAGGAGATCGCGCGCGAACGTGATCGCGCCCATCGCGAGCTCCAGGAGCGCGAGGCGGAGCTGGCGCGGATCCAGCGCATCGCGCGGGTCGGCGGACTCGAGATCGATTTCCGCGACGGCGTGCGCAACCGCCGCTCTCCCGAATATCTCCTGGTGCATGGGCTGCCGCCCGAAGAGATCAACGAGACCTATGAGAACTGGGTCGCGCGCATCCACCCCGAGGATCGCGAGCGCACGGTCCGGCACCTGTTCGGCGTGCTCAAGGCGGGCGGCGAAGACTACACGGCCGAATACCGCATCGTCCGCCCGAACGACGGCGAGAGCCGCTGGATCCGCGTCGTCGCAAAGATCGAGCGCGACCGCAGCGGCCGTGCGTTGCGGCTGGTCGGCGCCGATCTCGACGTCACCGATCAGATGCTGGCGCAGGAGACCTTGCGGGAAAGCGAAGAGCGCTTCCGCCTGATCGCCGACAGCGCGCCGGTGCCGATCTGGGTGACCAAGCTCGACCGCACCCGCTCCTTTGCCAACCAGGCCTATCTCGACTTCCTTGGACTGCCGTTCGAGGAAGCGATTGTGTTCGACTGGCGCAAGGCGCTGCATCCGGATGACCTGCCGCAAATTTTGCAGGAGCAGATCACCGGCGAGCTGTCGCTGAAGCCATTCGTGCTCGAGGCCCGCTATCGGAATGCCGCGGGCGATTGGCGCTGGCTGCGCTCGGAATCGCAGCCGCGCTGGGACCCGAACGGCAAGCATATCGGCTTCATCGGCGTCGCCCACGATATCACGGCGGCCAAGGAAGCCGAGATCGAGCTTCGCAAGCTCAACGAGTCGCTGGAGCGACGCATCCTGGAGCGCACCGCGCAGCTCGAATCCCGCGAAGCGCAGACGCGCGCGATCCTGGAAACCAGCCATCAATACCAGATGCTGCTCAACCGTGATGGCGGCCTGCTCTACAGCAACCAGACGGCGCTGGCCGGCATCTGTACCGATGCCGCCGACGTCGTCGGCAAGCCGTTCTGGGACACGCCGTGGTTCGCCGCGACGGAGGGCATGCCACGCGTGATCCAGAATGCCTTCGCGACCGTGATGCGCGGCGAGGAAGTCAAGATCGAGATGCAGTTGCGCCTGCCGATCGGCGAACGTTATTTCGATTTCGCGATGCGGCCGCTGCAGGACCAGCACGGCACCATCGTCGGCGCCGTGCCGGAGGCCGTCGACATCACCGAACGGCGCCGCGGCGAGGAAGCCCTGCGGCAATCGCAGAAGATGGAAGCGGTCGGCCAGCTCACCGGCGGCGTCGCGCATGATTTCAACAACCTGCTCACCATCATTCGCTCCGCGACCGACTTCCTGCGCCGCCGCGAGCTGCCGGATGACCGGCGCCGCCGCTATATCGACGCGATCTCCGAGACCGTGGAGCGGGCCTCCAAGCTCACCGCGCAGCTATTGGCATTTGCGCGCAGGCAACCGCTCAATCCGGAAGTGTTCAATGTCGGGACGCAGGTCGACAGCGTGACGCAGCTGATCCGGCCGCTGGTCGGCGCGCGGATTCACATCGAGGTCAGGATCGAGGATCCCGACTGCTTTGCGATCGCCGACATCGGCCAGTTCGAGACCGCACTGCTCAATCTCGCGGTCAACGCCCGCGATGCCATGAGCGGCGAAGGCCAGCTGACGATCGGCGTCCGGAAGGTCAAGAATATCCCTGCCCTGCGCGCCCAGGCCTCGCGCAGCGGCGATTTCGTCACGGTCTCGATCCAGGACACCGGCACCGGTATCTCGCCGGAAAATCTCGACGCGATCTTCGAACCGTTCTTCACGACCAAGGAGGTCGGCAAGGGAACGGGTCTCGGATTGAGCCAGGCCTTCGGCTTCGTCAAGCAATCCGACGGCGACATCGAGGTCATCTCTACGCCCGGGCACGGTGCGACCTTCACCATCTATCTGCCGCACGCGATGCGCCCGGCGGACGCCAAGGTCGCTGCCAGCGCCGGCACCGAGCAGGCTTCGATCGGCCGCGGCTATCGCGTCCTCGTGGTGGAGGACAACGACGATGTCGGCCAGTTCTCCACCGAGCTGCTCGAGGATCTCGGCTATTCGGTCAAGCGCGCGGCCAATGCCAATGCCGCGCTCTCGATCCTCTCGGAGAACGAGTTCGCCGCCGACCTCGTGTTCTCCGACGTGATCATGCCGGGCATGAACGGCGTCGAGCTCGCCGGAATCATCCGCGATCGCTTTCCCGGCCTGCCCGTGGTGCTGACCAGCGGCTACAGCAACGTGCTCGCCGAGAATGCGCACAGCGGCTTCGAGCTGATCCAGAAGCCCTATTCGGTCGAGGCACTGTCACGGACGCTCCGCAAGGCGATCGCCGAACAGCGGGCGACCGCTTCCAAGCCCTGATCCCGCCGCCGCCCGCGCCCTACTGGATCACGACATGCGCGACGCCGAGCTGAAGGATGCCGAGCGCGCGGGCCGCGGTGGTCGAAACATCGATGATCCGCCCACGAACGAACGGACCGCGGTCATTGACGCGGCACCGGATCGATTTTCCCAGATAGGAGACGGTGATCATGCTGCCGAATGGCCGCTTGCGATGCGCGCAGGTCATCTCGCCACTCTTGCCGATGCCACGATAATAGGACGCAAGGCCACTCTCTGCGTTTGCCATGCACGAGGCAAACAGCAGCATGGCCGCGGACGTTGCTGCGGTTTTCATCGATCGCCTGCCGGTCGAGCCCCGCAAGGGAACGCGGTTCCACGGCTTCGGTTCCGCGCCCCGGCGTCGGTATGTCGATTTCTAGGAACTTTTCGACGGAAAGCGTCAGGCGGTCGCGGCGGGATCGATCAGGGCGATGCCGAGCTCGGGCCGCTTCCGCCGGCGAAGCCTGGCGGGGGCTTCCGTGACCACAACCTCCAGCGTCGGGCGGACGATGCCGGCAAGCAGATGGCCGCCGCGGGTCGATCCGTCCGACAGTCCGAGCACGATATGCATGTGCAGGCTGGCCTTGCCGTCGTCGCCGGTCGCGATGTCGCCGAGCGCGCACAGCACCTCGCACTGTTCGTCGATCTCGATCTTCCGATAGCTCTTGGATGCGAAATCGAACCAGCCGACCGTGGCCCGCTCGAACGCGCCGATCGCGCTGAGCGATGCCGCCGTCACCTTGGCATCATTGGCGAACTTCGTCAGCGCGCCGAACGCTTCCTCGCCGCTATCGAGCACGACGACGTGAACCTGCGCGCTGGGCGCATCGGACACGAGCTTGCTCTTCATGGACCGCCTCGCCTCTCAAGAGCTTCCACTCCCAATCGGAGACGGCGACGATTGTTCCTGACGGACCGAATCGGCAGCCGCTCAGGCGGCGACGCTATCGGCCGCGAGCAGCGTCCGCAGGTCCCGCGCAGGAACCGGCCTGCTGAACAGGTAGCCCTGCATCTGCGTGCAGCCGAGCATCTGCACGGTGTCGCGCTGCTGGTCGGTCTCGACGCCCTCGGCTGTGGTGATCATGTTGCGGTCGGCTGCGATCGAAACCACGGCGCGGATGATCGAGGCCGAGCCGCTGTTGCGGGTCACTTCCTTGACGAAGCTGCGGTCGATCTTGATCTTGTCGAACGGGAAGCGCTGCAGGTATTGCAGCGACGAGTATCCGGTGCCGAAATCGTCGAGCGCGATGTGGACACCGAGCGCGCGGAGCTGGCCGAGCGTGACCAGCGCCGCATCGTCGTCGGCGATCAGCACCGCCTCGGTGATCTCGAGCTCGAGCCGGCGCGGATCGAGCCCGCTCTCGGCAAGCGCATGCGCAACCTTCAGCGCCAGCGTCTCCGACTTGAACTGGATCGGCGAGACGTTGACCGCGACGCGCACATGCGCCGGCCAGGCTGCCGCCTCGATGCAGGCGGTGCGCAGCACCCACTGCCCGATCTCCTCGATCAGCCCGGTCTCCTCGGCAACCGGTATGAACTCCGCCGGCGAGATCATGCCGCGCACGGGATGCCGCCAGCGCAGCAACGCTTCGCAGCCGGTCACCTCGTCGCTGCGCAAGTCGACCAGCGGCTGGTAGTGCAGCTCGAAGCCGCCCTCGGCCAGCGCGGTGCGTAAATCGGCCTCCAGCGCGCGGCGCAGATTGGCTTGCGCCTCCATCGCCGGATCGAAGAAGCGATGGGTCCTTCGGCCCGCCGCCTTGGCGGCGTACATCGCAAGGTCGGCACATTTGAGCAGGCGGAACAGGTCGGAGCCGTGGCGCGGGGCGATCGCAATGCCGATGCTGGCGTCGCTCGACAAATGATGGCCGAGGCAGTCGAACGGCGTGCGCAGCGACTGATAGATGCGTGCGACCAGGTCGCTGACGTCGTCGTCCGAGGTGATGTCGTGCTGGACGATCGCGAACTCGTCGCCGCCGAGCCGCGCGATGAAGTCGTTCGATCCGACCGCCAGACGCAGCTTCTCGGCGACGCGCCGCAGGAACTCATCGCCGATCAGATGGCCCAGCGTATCGTTGATCCGCTTGAACTCGTCGATATCGATGTAATGGATGGCGAACTCGCGCGTGGCGGCCTCGAGCAGCAGCCCTTCCGCATGGCGCTGGAACAGCGTCCGGTTCGGCAGATTGGTCAGCGCGTCGTAGTGCGCGAGATACTCGATCCGCGCCTGCGCACGCCGTCCATCGGTGACGTCCTCGAGCGTGGTGGCCCAGCCGCCGTCGGGCGCACGCTTGTAGATCAGGCGGATGCTGCGACCGTCCGGCGTCATGATCACGGAGTCCCGGACCTCGTCACCCCTCGGGTTTGTGAAGCGGGCGCAGTACTCATCGACGTCGCCGACGAACGAGCCGATCGCCTGGCGATGCAGGATCAGGTCGCGCAGATGACAGCCCGGCCTCGCGACATCAGGCGAAAGGCCGAACATGTCGATATATTGCTGGTTGCAGATCACGAGCCGCGCGGAGGCATCGAACAGCAGCAACCCCTGCGTCATGGTGTTGATCGCGGTGTCGAGGTGCTGGCTCTTCTCGGACAGCCGGCGGCTTGCCGCATCGTGCTGCCGCTGCAGCTGGCGGACGATCAGAAAGACCGCGAAGCTGATGATTAGCACCGCCAGCACGGCTGCGCAGAATTGGAGTTTGGTCTGGGCGCGCCAGTCCTCCAGCGCGCTTGATGTTTTCGTGGTGGCGAGGATCAGGATTGGAAAATGCGACAGCGATCTGACCGCACCGACGTTCTCTTCGCCTGAAGCACCAACGAACCGTCCCGACGTGTTGCCGCCAAAGCTGATGACCTTTTGGAACACCGGCAGGTTGATGATGTTGCGGCCGATCACGCCGGCATCCTGCGGATAGCGTGCGATGATGGTGCCGTCGCGGTGGATCATCGAAATCACGGTGTCGCCGCTCAGTGCCAGCGAGGCCACGAAATCCTCGAAATGGCTCGGCTCGACGCCGCGGCTTGCGAAGCCGATGATCTCGCCGTTGCGCCCGGTGATCTTGCGCGCAAAGATCGTGGTCCAGTTGCCGCTCACCTTGCTCATTGCGGGCTCGACGATCACAGGCGAGGTCGGGCGTCCCGAGGTGAACTCCTGGAAATAGCGCCGGTCCGCGACGCTGATATCGGGCACCGGCCACATCTCGGATGAGTTGATCAGCCATCCCTTGGCGTTGAACAGATTGAGCCCGCCGACATGCGGCAGCGCCGCCAGCCGCGTGCGCAGCATCTCGTGCGCGCTCAAGAGCGACATGTTCTTTTCGAACTGATCGGCGGTCTCGACCTGCTCGGCCCGCAGATAATTCACGATGTCGTCGTGGACATGCTGGAGGTCGGTAAGCTGCTGGTCGAAATGCCGCGACAGCAGCAGCGCGGTGTTGTTGAGCTCGCGCTCGGACATCTCCAGCGCGCGCTCGCGAAACTGCAGCGCGAGATAGCCGGTGCCAAGCGTGATGGCGAGCACCAGCAGCGCGGCACTCAGGACGAGCCACTGGATGGCGCCCATCCTGCTGGCGCGCAACACACCTTTGATCGACAGCCGCCGGTATTCCGGCACGCTGCTCGTTGAGACAACCGACATTTTCCTGCCCCTGTGGATGCCCTTGTACGGGAACACAACCCAAGGGGTGGTTAGGAAAATCAGTTATCGGACGGTTAAGGCCAGCGTGGACTCGCGCGCAACCGGCCCCCCCGGCCGCTCCATGCTCACGAGCTGCAGCAAGCCGATGCCCCAGGCGGCGCGGCCTGGGGCTGTGGGGCGCAACACGCGCTCTGTTTGTCTTCCTGCTTCTCGTGCGCGACACGCGCGGTCCGCTCGCCGGTGCCGTCGCCATAGACGATGCTCTCACCGGTCGTATGGAACGTCTCCCAGGCGATCCCCGCGGGATCGTCGATCCACGACTTCTCGGACTTGGCATAGCAGCACACCGTCTGGCCCTGCTCGATGACCTCGCCGCCGGCCTTGCGCAGCCGTCCATACACTTCGCCGAGCTCCTCCGCGCTCTCGACCTGAATGCCGAGATGGTCGAGGCCCGGTTCGCGGCCGCGGGTCGAGATCGCGAAGTTGACGCGGGGATCGTCGAGCATCCATTTGGCATAATCGGATTTCACGACCGTCGGCTCGGCCCCGAACAGCGCCGAGTAGAAGCCGACCGATTGCGGGATGTCCTTGACGGCGACGTGAACATGCATGCGCTTCATGGTGCAGTCCCTTTAGGGCGGCGACGCTGGCTGGATATTCCATCCCAAGCATGCTCAGATATCAACAGCGTTACAACAGGAGTTCTGCTGCGGAATGGATGCGCTGACGCTGTTCGGGTTATTCGCCGTGACCATGATGCTCGTCTGCTATGCGGCCGAAGATCGCAGCCCCTGGTTCATCCTGGCCTTCGCTGTCTCCTGCGCGCTCGGCTCGGCCTACGGTTTCCTGCAGGGCGCCTGGCCGTTCGGCCTCGTCGAAGCGATCTGGGCGGTCGTCGCGGCGCGCCGATGGTTGATGCGCCGAACCGCAAACCGCGCGTAACGTTATAGTATCCACGGCCAATCTGTCGCGGACCCGAACTTGAATGCGCGCGGGCACGGCGCTAAGTAGGCCCCATGGACGCTTCGCGCACCATGATTCAGTCTTCTCCTCACGCAACGGGATCGCGCCGCTGGCGCAGCCTGCTTGCGGGACTGATTTCGCTCGCGCTGGTGCTGTCGTTCTTCCACGGCTGGACCTCCGACGGCGATGCCGACGCGGCTGCCGGCTTCTCGATCGCACAGTCGATCAACGACGCCAGCGCCGGCGGCAAGGCTCCGGCGCATCCGGCCTCGCCTCACGGCGACCATTGCCTGACGCACGTCGCGTCCGTGGCTCCGCAGGAGACCGCGTTCCCGATCGCCTATGCGCCGCATAGCTATGGCCACAGCAGCACTGAGCTGCCCGCTTCGGCCGACCGCCTCTCTCCCTTCAAGCCACCCCGCGCCTGATCCGGTCGACATGACCGGCCGTGCGCTGCTGCCATTCGGCGGCGCGCACGCTTCCGCACAGATCGATGTCGCGACAGCGCAGGGCCATAGGCCTGCGCTGTGGAGAGGCGCATATGAAACGGGTTGTTCTATTTTTCGCCGGCATGGCCGCCGGCATTGCACTGGTCGTTGTGGCGGCCGGATGGATCGGCTGGCCGGTCAGGTTCTCGGCTGCGACGCAGGAGACTGCGACCACAGACACAAAGACCGAGGCCCGGTACGAGGCCCCCGGACATATCGAGCTGAGCGAAGACCAGGTTCGCGAAGCCGGCATCACGTTCGCGCAAGCCAGCGGCGGCATGCTGAAGCGGCATTTCCTCGCGCCGGGATCGCTGATCCCCGATGCGGATCACATCGGCCGGGTCTCGGTGCGCGTGCTTGCGACGGTCACGGAACTGCGCAAGCGCCTCGGCGATGTCGTCGAGAAGGGCGAGATCGTCGCCGCGATCGAAAGCCGCGAGGTGGCCGACGCCAAGAGCGAATACCTCGCCGCGCGGCTCACCAACGATCTGCAGCAGACTCTCTACGCGCGGCAGAAGACGCTGGTCGAGACCCGCATCGTGTCGGAGAACGAGTTCCTGCGGACGCGGCTGACCGCGAATGATGCCCAGATCAAGCTCGACGGCGCCCGGCAGAAGCTGTTTGCGCTGGGCCTCTCGGAGAGCGAGATTGCCGATCTGCCGAACCAGCCCCCGGAAAGCCTGCGGACGCAGTTCTTGCGCGCGCCGATCAGCGGCCGGGTGTCCGAACGGCGTGTCGACCTCGGCGGATTGATCGGGCGCGAGGGCCAGGAGAGCGAGCTCTATGTCATCGTCAATCTCGATGACATCTGGGTCGACCTCGCGGTCTCCCCCGAAGACATCGGCGCGGTTCGCGAAGGCGTTTCGGTGAAAATCCGCGCCATCGGCACCGAGGATGAAGCCAATGCCGGCGTGATCTTCGTCAGCCCCCTGCTCGACCGCGAGACCCGCAACGCGCGTGTGATCGCGACCATGCCCAACAAGGACCACCGCTGGAAGCCGGGCACCTTCGTCACCGCGGAGGTCCCGCTGTCGGGTGCGCCGTCGACCGTGATCGTCTCGAAGAAGGCGCTTCAAACCATCAAGGGAACGCCAACCTTGTTCGTGCGCGATGCCGACGGCTTCGAGGCGAGATCGGTGCGGACCGGCCGCGAGGACGACGACGATATCGAGATCGTTGCCGGCCTGTCAGCCGGCGAGACCATCGCGGTGCAGAACACCTTCACGCTGAAGGCGGAGTTCGAGAAGGACGAGGCGGAGCACGACCATGATTGAGCGCATCATTGGTCTTGCGATCCAGCGGCGCTGGGTGGTCGTCACATTGGCGGCGATCCTGATGTTCCTCGGCGGCCTTGCGCTGTCCAGGCTGCCGATCGACGCGGTGCCCGACATCACCAACAAGCAGGTCCAGATCAACACCGTGGCCCCGGCGCTGTCGCCGGCGGAAATCGAGAAGCAGATCACCTTCCCGATCGAGACGGCCCTGGCCGGCGCGCCGGGTCTCGAGAGCACGCGCTCGCTCTCCCGCAACGGCTTCTCGCAGATCACGGCGGTGTTCAGCGAGGCCACCGACATCTATTTCGCCCGCCAGCAGGTCGGCGAGCGCCTGACCGAAGTCCGCGCGCGCCTGCCGCAAGGCATCGAGCCGCGGATCGGCCCGACCTCGACCGGCCTTGGCGAAATCTACATGTGGACCGTCCATTATTCCGGGCAGAAGGTGCAGGCCGACGGCGCGCCGGGCCTGCAAAGCGACGGCCGCTTCCTGACGGCGGACGGCCAGATGCTGCAGAGCGAGGTCGAGAAGGACGCTTATCTGCGCACCGTACAGGACTGGATCATCAAGCCGCAGATCAAGATGGTGCCTGGCGTCGCCGGCGTCGACACGATCGGCGGATACCTCAAGCAGTATCAAGTGCATCCCGATGCGGCGAAGCTGATCGCGCTCGGCCTCACCTTTGCCGACGTTGCCAAGGCGATCGAGACCAACAATGTCAGCCGCGGTGCGCGCTACATCGAGCGCAACGGCGAAGGCTTCGTCGTGCGCTCCGGCGGCCGGCTCGAGAACATCGACGAACTCGGCGCCGTCGTCGTCACCACCCGCGGCGGCGTCCCGGTCCGGATCCGCGACCTCGCGACGCTTTCGATCGGCGGCGAGACGCGCACCGGCAGCGCCAGCGAGAACGGCCGCGAGGTCGTGGTCGGCACGGCCCTGATGCTGATCGGCGCCAACAGCCGCACGGTGTCGGCCGCGGTCGACGCCAAACTGCGGACAATCATGCCGTCCTTGCCGGCCGGCATCGAGGTCAAGACGGTGCTGGATCGCACTCAGCTGGTCGATGCGACGATCGGCACCGTGGCGCGCAACCTCAGTGAAGGCGCACTGCTCGTGATCGCCGTGCTGTTCGTGCTGCTCGGCAATTTCCGCGCGGCATTGATCACGGCGCTGGTGATCCCGGTCGCGATGCTGATGACGGCGATCGGCATGTGGCAGGGCCGGATCAGCGCCAATCTGATGAGCCTCGGCGCGCTGGATTTCGGCCTGATCGTCGACGGCGCCGTGATCATCACCGAGAACAGTCTGCGTCACCTCGCCGAGAAGCAGCATGCGCTTGGCCGCGTGCTGACGCGCGACGAACGGCTGGCGACGGTGCGGGCGTCCGCCGTGGAAATGGTCCAGCCGAGCCTCTATGGCCAGGCCATCATCCTCCTGGTCTATGTGCCGCTGCTGACCTTCACCGGCGTCGAAGGCAAGATGTTCGAGCCGATGGCGCTGACCGTGATCCTCGCGCTCGCCGCCGCCTTCGTGCTGTCGCTGACACTGGTTCCGGCGCTGATCGCGATCGGCATCACCGGTCGCGTGCAGGAGCAGGAAAACCGACTCGTTGCGGCGCTGAAGCGCTGCTACAGCCCGCTGCTCCGGCGCGCGGTTGCAACGCCTATCCCGGTCATCGCGGTGGCGGTCGTGCTGTTCGCCACCGCCCTGTTCGGGTTCTTCCGCCTCGGCCAGGAGTTCATCCCCTCGCTCGACGAGAAGAACATCGCCATGCACGCGCTCAGGATTCCGAGTACGGCGCTGTCGCAGTCGCAGGCGATGCAGCTGTCGGTCGAGAAGACCGTCAGCCGCTTTCCGCAGGTGTCATTCGTCTTCTCCAAGACCGGCACCGCGGAGGTGGCGAGCGATCCGATGCCGCCGAACGCGTCCGACACCTTCATCATCCTGAAGCCGCGCGAGCAGTGGCCGGATCCATCGCTGACCAAGGAGCAACTGATCGAGGACATCTCGAAGGCGGTCGGCCGGCTGCCCGGCAACGTCTATGAATTCACCCAGCCGATCCAGATGCGCTTCAACGAACTGCTCGCCGGCGTTCGCGGCGATATCGCGGTCAAGGTGTTCGGTGACGAGTTCGGGCCGATGCAGAAAGCCGCTAACCAGATTGCTGCCGCGCTGCGCAGCGTGCGCGGCGCGACCGACGTCAAGGTCGAACAGGCTGGCGGCCTGCCCGTGCTCGAGATCAAGGTCGACAAGGCTGCGATCGCCCGGCGCGGCCTCAGCGTCTCGGCCGTGCAGGACGTGATCGGCGCCGCGGTCGGCGGTCAGGATGCCGGCGTCGTCTACGAGGGCGATCGCAGCTTCGACATCGTGGTGCGATTGCCGGAGAGCGTGCGCTCCGATCTCGAGGCGTTGAGCAATTTGCCGGTCGCGTTGCCGAAGGCGACGCCGAGTTCGCCGGTGCAGAGCTTGCCGCTCAACCGCGTCGCCCAGTTTTCCTTCACCGAGGGGCCGAACCAGATCAGCCGCGAGAACGGCAAGCGCCGCATCGTGGTGACAGCCAATGTTCGCGGCCGCGATCTCGGCTCGGTGGTCGAGGAAGCCCAGGCAAGAGTCGCGCAATCCGTGCAGCTGCCGCCGGGTTATTGGATGACTTGGGGCGGCCAGTCGGAAAATCTCGCCGCAGCGCGCCAGCGCCTGGCCGTCGTGGTGCCGGCCTGTTTTGCGATGATCTTCCTGTTGCTGCTGGCGGCGATGGGCTCGGCCCGCGACGCGCTGCTGGTGTTCAGCGCGGTGCCGCTGGCGCTCACCGGCGGCATCGCCGCACTTTGGCTGCGCGGCATGCCGTTCTCGATCTCGGCGGCGGTCGGCTTCATCGCACTGTCGGGCGTTGCGGTGCTGAACGGGCTCGTGATGCTGAGCTTCGTCCGGCAGTTGCGCGAACGCGGCGTGCCGATGCGGGAAGCCATCGAGCAAGGCGCCCTCACCCGCTTCCGCCCCGTGGTGATGACCGCGTTGGTGGCCTCGCTCGGCTTCGTGCCGATGGCGTTCGCCACCGGCACCGGCGCCGAGGTGCAGAAGCCGCTCGCCACCGTCGTGATCGGCGGCCTGATCAGCGCGACCCTGCTGACGCTTGCCGTGCTGCCGGCGCTCTATGCCCGGTACGGGCATGCCGGCAGCGCTGCGCGCAATGAGAGAACGGCGGTTCAACCTGCGGAATGACGGTGTGCTGACCGGCAATCCGCGGGAAAAATCCGGCCGTTACAGCGCCGAACAAGCGCTGTAACATTTCTGTCATGTGGCAAAACTAAACGAAGGCTGCGGCGGGCTGCCGCGGGGCTTCATCAGGGGGAATAACACTATGCGTCGTGCCATTACCTTACTGTCCGCGAGCATGATCGCGCTTTCGGCGGGCGCCGCCTCGGCGCAGAACGCCAAGCCCCGCAACCTCATCCTGTTCGTCCCCGACGGCCTGCGCGGCGGCATCGTGACGCCGGAGACGACGCCGGCCATGGCCGAGATCCGCGACAAGGGCGTCAACTTCAAGAATTCGCACTCGCTGTTCCCGACCTTCACGATGGCGAACAGCTCGGCGCTGTCGACCGGCCACTACCTCGGCGACACCGGCACCTTCTCCAACACGATCTACACCGGCTACACCTCGGTGCCCGCCGGCGACACCGTGGTCCCCTTCATCGAGAACGACGCGGTGCTCGCCGACGTCGACGATCACTTCAACGGCGACTACCTCAACGAGGAGACGCTGCTGAAGATGGCCCGCGGCCAGGGTTTCAGCACCGCCGCCATCGGCAAGGTCGGCCCGACCCTGCTGTTCGACCACACCGATCGCGGCAAGAACACGATCGTGGTCGACGATTCCACCGGCGGCAAGACCGGCGTGCCGCTCTCCGACGAGATGAAGGAAGCCCTGACCAAGGCCGGCCTGCCGCTCGCGACCCCGAGCCGCGGCGACAACGCCAAGGCCGGCGACGCCAAGACGCCCGGCACCACCGTCGCCAACGTCGCCCAGCAGGCCTACATGGCCGACGTCGCGACCAAGGTCGTGCTGCCGATGTTCAAGGCGCGCAACAAGCCGTTCGTGCTGGTGTTCTGGTCGCGCGATCCGGACGGCAGCCAGCACAACACCGGCGACAGCCTCAACACCATCACCCCCGGCATCAACGGCCCGACCTCGATGGCCGGCATCAGGAACGCCGACAACAATCTCGCGCAGCTGCGCAAGGCGCTCGACGAGCTCGGGCTTTCCGCCGACACCAACATCATGATCTCCTCCGACCACGGCTTCTCGACCATCTCGAAGGAGAGCAAGACCAGCCCCTCGGCCAAGATCGCCTATAGCGACACGCCGAAGGATTTCCTGCCGATGGGCTTTCTGGCGATCGACCTCGCCAGGGCGCTGGACCTGCCGCTGTTCGACCCCAACGACAAGAACGCGAAGGTCGCCGACAATGCCCACCCGAAGGCCGGCAACGGCGTGCTCGGCCAGGATCCGGCCAAGCCTGACGTCGTGATCGCGACCAATGGCGGCTCGGATCTGATCTATCTGCCGAACCGCGACAAGAAGCTCGCCGACCGCGTCATCAAGGCGCTGCTCGAGCAGGACTATGTCAGCGGCCTGTTTGTCGACGACAAGCTCGGCACCTTCCCCGGCACGCTGCCGATGTCGAACCTCAATCTGAAGGGCAAGGCGGTGACGCCGAACCCATCGATCGTGGTCAATTTCCGCTCCTGGTCGAGCGGCTGCGAGATCCCGACCAACTGCTCGGTGCAGATCGCCGACACCGTGCTGCGCCAGGGCCAGGGCATGCATGGCAGCTTCAGCCGTGGCGACACCTTCAACTTCACCGCGGCGATCGGCCCCGACTTCAAGGCGGGCTATGTCGATCCGCTGCCGGTCAGCAACGCCGATGTCGGCATGACCGCGGCCCAGCTGCTCGGCCTGCGCGCGCCGAACAATGGCGGCCTGATCGGCCGGGTGATGTCGGAGGCGCTGCCGAACGGCATCGTGCCGAAGATGGCCGAGGGCACCATCATGTCGAAGAAGGCGTCGGCCAACGGCCTGCGCACCGTGCTGAAATTCCAGCGCGTGCTCTCGACCCGCTATTTCGACGTCGCCGGGTTTCCGGGGCGGACGCTCGGGCTCGAGGAAACCGGCGGCAAACAGAAAACGGCGGGGAAGTGATCCCCGCCGCTCTACTCGAATTCCAGTCACGCGGGATGATGGTTTACATCATCCCGATGTCGAACACGTTGGGGAGCTGCGCCGCGAGCGGCAGCGCAGTCGCGCCGACCAGCGTCGCCACCATCGCCGCCAGCGCGCGGCCGGTGCGGCGCTGACCGCGCATCTGGCCCGCGATCCACTCCAGGACCTTCGTGTCCATCTTGGCGCCCTGCCTCGGCGCCCAGCGATCGATCTCGGTGTCTGGCGACAGCGCCACTGTGCGCGGCGGCACCGGCAGGCCGGACTCGGAGGCGGCATGATGGGCGATCGCCTTGGCGAGCAGATCGTCGAACCGGCCGCCATCGCTGCGCTCGGCAGCGGCCTCGTTGATCGCGAACAGCGCCTCGATCTCGGCGCGGCTGACCGGCTGATGCTCGACCGCGGCCGCCGTCAGGATGCGCGCGCACCAGGCAGCGTCATCGGCATCGAGTGACCGGGAAAAATGGATGCGGCCCTTGGTGGTCGGGCCTTCGCCGGTGATCACGCCGTCGCGCACGATGGTGAGCGCATGGGCGGCAGTCTTGCGGCAGGACGGATGCAACGCACCGCTGAGCGGCTCAGCGGTCTTGGTACTTGGGGTAGACATTGTGGGAGCTTTCAATTCCTATCTCAGGCCAGCTTTTCCATGCGGGCGTAAACGAGTGGTTAATGGTTCGGAACTTGCGTTCCGAGATTTTTAGATGGTTGCTATTTGGTCGATTTAAACGTCGTCACGGTTCAGTCCTATAGCAGCCGGGGCCGGCGTGATGACGGCGATAAGCGGCATTATCTGGGCATTTCCAAGCCTTTGTGCCGCAGCTGATATTTCGCCGCAGGGATCCGGATCAAAACAAGTTGCTTGGAATTCCACCCTCAAGGAGAAATGTTTCACTTTTTTCAGAACCCGTTCACTTAAGCCTTATCCCGTCCTATACTGGAACAGACAGCCTCAAATACAAATTCAACTGTGACTTCAAAGAGATGAGGTAAAATCATGACACTTCCGATTGGCGCGACCGCACCGGACTTCGAAGCCCAGACCACTGAGGGCAAGATCAAGTTCCACGACTGGATCGGCAACAGCTGGACCCTGCTGTTCTCCCATCCGAAGGACTTCACCCCGGTCTGCACGACCGAGCTCGGCGCGCTCGCCAAGCTGAAACCGGAATTCGACAAGCGCGGCATCAAGCTGATCGGCCTTTCGGTCGATCCCGCGGATCGCCACGCCAAATGGGCCGAGGATATCCTGGAGACGCAGGGGGCGGCCCCGAACTATCCGCTGATCGCCGACACCGACTTCAACGTCTCCAAGCTCTATGAGATGCTGCCTGCCTCGACGTCCGGCGACCCCCTCACCCGCACGCCGGCGGACAACCAAACGGTCCGCAACGTCTTCATCATCGGCCCCGACAAGAAGATTAAGCTGGTGCTGGTCTATCCGATGACCACGGGTCGGAACTTCCAGGAGATCCTGCGCGTCATCGACTCGCTGCAACTCACCGCCAAGCACCGCGTCGCCACCCCTGCCGACTGGAAGCAGGGCGAGGACGTGATCATCGCAGGCTCGGTCAGCAACGACGAGGCCAAGACGATCTATCCGCAGGGCTGGAAAGAACCGAAGCCCTACATCCGCATCGTGCCGCAGCCGAAGTAACGGCCGGCACGCAGCGTCCGGGTGGCCCGCGCACAGCCTGTTATCGTCTGGTTTCGTGACGATCTGCGGCTGTCGGATCACCCGGCCCTCTACGAAGCAGCCAGCCGCGGCGCACCCGTGGTTGGTCTCTATGTCCGCGACGACGAAAGCCGTGCCCTGAAACCTCCAGCCGCACGCTCCCTTGGGGGCGCGACGCGCTGGTGGCTGGCGCAATCGCTGCGTGCACTCGGCAAGAGCCTCAAGGCGATCGGCGGCACGCTGGTGCTGCGCACCGGACCGGCCGCCTCCGTGATCGCCACACTGGCGCGCGAAATCAACGCGGGCGCCGTGTTCTGGAACGACATCGCGCAGGCACCGCATCAGGCGATTGCCGCAGACCTCGAATCCGCGCTCGCAACTGACGGCATCGCTTGGCGGATTTTTCCCGGCGACCTGCTCGTCGATCCCAAGGCGATCCGCAACAAGGACAACCGGGCCTTGCGCGTGTTCACGCCGTTCTGGCGGCGCGTCCAAGGCCTCGGCGATCCGCCAAAGCCGTTGCCGGCGCCGAAGAAGCTTACATCCATCCGCGGCATCGCGAGCGACCCCCTCGGCGATTGGAAGCTCGAGCCTGACCGGCCGGATTGGGCCGGCGGCCTGCGCGAGACCTGGACACCCGGTGAAGTCGCGGCGCAGGCGCGGCTGAAGCGATTCCTCGATGAGCGGATCAGCGGCTACGCCGGCGACCGCGACCGGCCCGACCGCGACGGCACCTCGCGCCTGTCGCCGCATCTGCGCTTCGGCGAGATCAGCCCGCGGCAGGTCTGGCATGCGGCACGCTTCGCCGCCGCCGAAGACTCGCGCCTTGCCGGCGACATCGACAAGTTCCTCAGCGAGCTCGGCTGGCGCGAATTCTGCCGCCATCTGCTGTTCGACATCCCCGACCTGGCGCAGCGCAACCTGCAGGAGCACTTCAATGCCTTCCCGTGGAAGCGCGACGCCCGCGCGCTGAAGGCCTGGCAGCGCGGACTCACCGGCTATCCGATCGTCGATGCCGGTATGCGCGAGCTCTGGCACAGCGGCGTGATGCACAACCGGGTGCGGATGGTGGCGGCCTCGTTCCTGGTCAAGCACCTCCTGATCGACTGGCGCGCCGGCGAACATTGGTTCTGGGATACGCTGGTCGATGCCGATGCCGGCTCCAATCCGGCGAACTGGCAATGGGTCGCGGGCTGCGGCGCCGACGCTGCGCCCTATTTCCGTGTCTTCAATCCGGTCCTGCAGGGCGAGAAATTCGATCCCGACGGCGGCTATGTCAGGCGCTGGGTGCCGGAGCTCGCGCAGCTCTCCAACGACCTGATCCACCAGCCCTGGTCAGCAACACCGATCGAGCTGGCGAGCGCCGGCATCGAACTCGGCAAGACCTACCCGCCGCCGATCGTCGATCACAAAGAGGCCCGCGAACGCGCGCTCGCGGCCTATGCCAAGATCCGCGGCAAGAATTAAGCGCGGCGATTGACCAGCAGCACCGCCGCGGCGCAGGCGGCCATGCCGGCAATGGCGACATGATCCAGTCGCTCGTCGAACAGGATGTAGGCCATCAGCGCGGTCACCGCCGGCACCAGATAGAACAGGCTCGCGACCGAGGTCGCGGCGTGGTGACGGATCAGCCAGTACAACAGCCCGATCGAGCCGATCGACAGTGCGAACACCAGCCAGGCCAGCGCCAGCACGAACTCGCCGGTCCAATGCACGACATTGGTCTCGAACACAAAGGCGCCGATGCCGAAGAAGATCGTCACCGCGATGTACTGCACCAGATTGCCGGCGCGCCAGTCGATCCGGTTGCAATAGCGCCGTTGATAGAGCGTGCCCAAGGTGATGCTGATCAGCGAGACGCCGGAGGCGAGCCAGCCCCACCCCGCCTCGCCCGTCATCGGCCGGTTGTGCAGGATCAAGACGACGCCGGCGAGGCCGAGCACCAGCCCGCCCCATTGCAGCGGCGTGACGCGCTCGCCCAGCCAGCGGTTGGCAATGGTCGAGGTCAGGATCGGCTGCAGGCCCGGGATCAAGGCCGACAGCCCGGCCGGAACCGAATGCGCGATCGCAATCGCGGTGCCGCCGAGATAGAAGCCGTGCACCAGGATGCCGGCGACCGCGCTGTGGAAGATGCCTGTCCGGTCCGGCCAGTTCGGCCGCGCGATCGCGGCGATGACCGCCATCACCACAACCACGAACGTCATCCGGATCGCCAGATAGGTCAGCGGCTCCGCATTGTTGATGACGTATTTGGTGCCGATGAATCCGGTGCTCCACAGCACGACAAAGATCGCCGGCGCCAGACGAGCGGCAGTTTCCTCGAAGCTCTTGTTCATTGCAGGCCGTCATTGCCTGAAGATGAGGCAGCCAGCAATCGCGAATTTAACGAGGGTGGCGGGCGAGCCCG
This sequence comes from Bradyrhizobium sp. UFLA06-06, assembly GCF_054820065.1. Classification (NCBI taxonomy): domain Bacteria; kingdom Pseudomonadati; phylum Pseudomonadota; class Alphaproteobacteria; order Hyphomicrobiales; family Nitrobacteraceae; genus Bradyrhizobium; species Bradyrhizobium sp. UFLA06-06. The sequence continues at coordinate 9,065 of NZ_JADFUD010000020.1, read as the reverse complement.
CGGCTGTAAGCAGGTGGCGCCTCACCCACAGTGTCGTCCCTGCGAAAGCAGGGACCCATACTCCGCGGCGGATGTTGTGAAAGGGACTCGTCGTTCCAGCGGCCTTCAACGATAACCATCGGTGGTTATGGGTCCCTGCTTTCGCAGGGACGACACTGAACGTGTTGCACGGTCTGCTAGCCACACATTCGCATTCTCGCGACATTGCCGATGACACGAGACCACTCTGACCTTGCAGACGCTCGCGGACCCAACGCCTGTCGCTGCAATCACAACTATTTGTCCTCGGGGATGCCATGCGCGTTTGTCGGATGCGGCATCTCGTCCTCGCGGATACGCTCTCCGAGCAATGTCGCAGCCATCCGTCGCGGCGCGTTCCGGACAACACAAGGATTTGCCGTCGCCGAATACCGGCGGCCAAAAACACTGCACAAGAAGAGCCGGCCACGAGCCGGACAAGAAGAAAAACAATGGATGAAGTGGCGTTGGTCGTCGTTCGGGCGGTCGAGAGCGGCGCGACGACGACGAAAGATATTATCGGCGTGACCAGATTGTCGCGCCTCAAGGTCGAGCGTGCACTGAGCACGTTGGAGAAGCAGAAGCTGCTCCTCCGCGAACGACAAGGGTCGTGGGCCCTCGGCTTTCCCGTGGCTCCGACGGTCAGGCAGTGTGGATCATGCACCCTCTGCTGCAAGGTGCTTGAGGTGACCGATCTCCGCAAGCCGATGAATACGGTCTGCAACCACATCCTGGCGGGCGGCGGATGCGAGATCTACCACGAGCGTCCCCGGCAGTGCCGGTCATTCAGCTGTGCCTGGCTGCAAGGCCACCTCGATGACGATTGGTTTCCCGAGACCGCGGGCATGGTGCCGCATTTCGGGCTCGACGCGCTGAATGTGCAGGTTGACCTCGATGATCCCGACCGCTGGCGCGAGGAACCCTATTTCAGCAAGCTGTGCGAACTTTCGTTGAAGGGCCTCAGGGTAAGTGAAGGGCGGCCGTATGCCACCCTCGTCATCGTCGGTCAGGACCGCTACCTGCTGCTCGGGCGGACCATCGTGCCCGATCCAACGCTGTTCGGCACCGCCTTCGTGCCGATTACGTTCGATACCTTCCGCTACTGGAAGGCAACATCGCTTGAGCATCTGCAGCGGTTGAACGATCGGGTCATGGAGATCCAGCGCATCCAGCAGGAGTTCGGCCATTGCGCCATCCCTGACGACGACGATCCCTCCCCGCCTTACCGGCCGGCTCTTCTCCAACGGTCGAAGGAACTGGGCGTGATACGCACGACGTGACGACAGCCGGACACAGGCAGGTCAGTTCGTCATCTGAGGTGATACTTCCTGCCGTTGGTGTTCGGGTCGGTATTGTCGCTGGTCGAGAACATCAAGGCCGGACCGAAGTAATTCCAGGTGTCCCGGTAAAATGCGAATCGGCCGGCGCCCTTGTCGATGATCTCTTGCTGGGCGGTGTTCGCGGGGCCGAGCAGCCGGTCGTCTTCGTACAATCGGGCAGTCTCGAGCGTGCCATCCACATATTTGACGGGGATGAGATACGCATATCCCTTGTAAAGACGGAAGGCACCACGCAACAGGTTCCTGTCGATCGGACTCGGAGGAACCAGAAAAAGGAATGCACTCGACGCCAAGGCAAAAAGCGTCGACCCGATCACGATGCGCGTGCTGGCAGATGTCCTCAACGACACTTTTCCCTTGGCTCTTGCTTGCGAGGCTTCCCGCCTTCTGTAGCGCGGGCCTGCAGTGCAGACAACCGACCGGCCGCCGCCACGCCTTGTCGCGAGCCGGATCTGGCTCGCGATATTTCCGCATCGATCGACAATCAGATTGTCGCCGCGCGGCCGGCTGATCCGCCCAGGACTGCCATCAGCACCGTCGCGACGGCGCAGCATGCGAGCGCGACCTCCCAGCCTCCGGTCGCATCATGGGCCAGTCCGGCAAGCGGCGGGCCCGCAGCGGCGAGCGAGTAGCCGAGGCACTGCGCCATGCCCGACAGCGCGGCCGCCTGGTGGCTGTGCGAGGTTCGCAGGCTGACGAATGTCAATCCGAGGATGAAGGCTGCGCCCGCCCCGAAGCCGAACAGCGCGACCCACAGCATTGCGAGCGCCGGAAACTGCCACAATCCCAGCAGCGAGACGCAGGTCGCAAGCGACACGGCAATCGCAATGCCGCGCTGGTCCTTCATGCGCCGGACCATCGGCCCGAGGATCAGGCCGGGGACCGCGGTGGCCAATTGCAGCACACCGTGCAGCGTACCCGCCGTCGCCGCCGGGTAACCTGCCTGCACGAGGATGGCGGGCAACCATCCGACGATGATGTAGAACACCAGCGAGGTCAGGCCGAGGAAGCCGGTCACCTGCCAGGCGAGCAGCGAGTGCCAGATGCGCCCGCGATGCGGCGAAGAGGCCGGCTCGACCGTCGGGGCCGCGTGCGTCCCCAGCTGGGGTGCCCAGGCCATCAGCGCCCAGACCGGACCGGACGAGCGCAGCGCGATCCCGCCCGCGATGACAAGCAACGCACCGAACAGCGACCGCTCGATGCCCCATTTGCGCCCGAGCACGGCTGCAACCGGTGAGATCGCCGCGAATGCCAGCAAGGGCAGCGTCGTCAGGATCCCGGCCTCCGCCGCGCTGATCCCGCTGGTCTCACCGATCATGCCGAGCATCGGCGCCACGCCGGTAATGGGCGCGCGAAGCGTCGAGGCGATCAGCAGGATCCCCGTCAACAACAGCCCCTGCCCGCCCAGCGTGCGCATCGGCGCAATCATCGTCATCGCATGCTCCTGGCCATTTGCATCGCCAGGCTATCGACTTGGCTGCCGGAAGAATTTACATATCTGTGCCATCGATCGCTAAATTCGGTCACTCGACGGGTTTCCGGCTCCGTTATGGGCTTTCAACTTCGCTATCCTTGGCCGGACCTTGATCCGGATGACGTCGCGGCGGCGGCCATCGCCGTGCGCCTCGACGTCACCGAAAACAAGGCCGAGGCGGCCGAGCACGCGCACCGGAAGGGAGAGCTCGTCTTTGCGCTCGGCGGCGGCGTGATGTGCCGCGTTCCGAACGGGTTGTGGATGGTGCCCCCGCATTGCGGCGTCTGGCTTCCCGGCGGCACGCGCCACACCAATATCGCAACCGCCAATGCGCGGATCTTTTTCGTCTTCATCGAGCCCGGTGCCGCCGACCTGCCCGACCGCTGCTGCACATTGTCGATCTCGCCGTTGCTGCGCGAGCTGATCATCGAGCTTTCCGACCGCATGCAGCACGACGGCGGCAGCGAGACGCTCGTTGCGCAATTGCTGCTGAGCGAATTGCCGCGCATGCCGCTGCAGCAGCTGCATCTGCCGATCTCGCCCGAGCCACGCTTGCGACGGATCGCGGCAGCGCTCGCCGATGATCCGGCCGATCGCCGCACGATGGCCGAATGGGCCGAACGCGTGGCGCTGAGCGAGAGCAGTCTGGCGCGTCTCATCCTGAGAGAAACCGGCCTGACATTCGGGCGCTGGCGCCAGCAACTGCATTTGATCGTCGCATTGCGCGAGCTCTCCGCCGGCGCGAGCGTACAGCAGGTCTCGTCCGCACTGGGCTATGAGTCCGTCACAGCCTTCATCACCATGTTCAAGAAGGCGCTCGGCAAGCCACCGGCGAAATATCTCAGCGATATCATGCAAGGTAGCGGCTCGGCCTTTGCGGCTGGCGCGCGAATTTAGGAACACCAGTCAGCAACGGACGTTTTCGACATATCGGGCGAACGACAGGCGAGCCGCCTGCGCCGGGCCGCCAATGCTTGAGGATGCCAGATGCCCTACGCGCTGTTCGATCGCGACAAACAAATCGACAAGGCTTTTCCGACGGAGAAGCAGGCGTGGGAACATGCACTGGTCTCCGGGCTGGTCTTCGATGTTCCGGTCGCGGATGAGGCTCCGGGCCAGGTGCTGCCAGCCGGCTATCACATGAAGCAAATTCCCGGCGACAGCGAAGTCTGCGAGCCGGCGCCCGAATGGAAATTGCCGAACGAAATTTCGTGATCGGCACACCGATTGCGATCGCGACGTTGCGCGATAAGTAACGCCGAACCAGACCAACAATTCAGGATGAGCGCATGGCCGAAACCGGCAAGATTTTTCACGTTCGCTGCGTCGACAACACGTTGCAGCGGGACACGCTCTCGCTCGGGCGCGTCTACGAGGTGACAAGGGATATCGAACGTGACGGCTATTACGAGCTCAGCGGATTGGGCCGCTTCAGCCGGTCCAGATTCGAGGTCGTCGAGCCGAACGACGACACGGCCGAAGTCCGGCGGACGTCTCGATCAAAATAGACAGGAGAGCGCGATGCCCAGAGGCGACAAGTCGAGCTACACCGACAAGCAGAAGCGGCAGGCCGAGCACATCGAGGAAGGCTACGAGCAGCGCGGCATTTCGAGCAGCGAAGCCGAGCGGCGCGCATGGGCGACCGTCAACAAGGAGACCCACGGCGGCAAGAAGAGCGGCTCCGGCCGCGGCACGCGCGAGGATCACTCGCCGTCGCGCAAGGGCGGCAAGCTCGGCGGCAAGGCGGCCGCGAGCCGCCCCGCGGCGGAGCGGTCGCGCTCGGCCAAGAAGGCCGCGCGGACCCGCAAGCGCCGGGCAGCCTGATCCGCACTGGCATCATTTCGCCGGCAGGAAGACAATACCGGAAGGCAATACCGGGCGCTTTGAGGCGGCGCCTCGCAAATGCGTGATCGGGCGCCACCATTGGTTGCCTTCATTTGGGCACCTATCGGGAACAGGCTGTCGGGCCAGGAAGCAAGGCGGCCACCGCAGGGGGTGCCTGCAATTGACGTATCGGTCCCATAGCAGCTGGCAGGACGTGGATCTGCGCAATCTCGTCCGCGTCATATCGGCCTGCACCCTCGGGCTTTGGGCATTTGCGGCCGGCCTCCTGATCGGGACCTTCCTGCTTTGATGGATCGGCGCGGCACGCGCCGCCTGCCTATCCGCCGCTCAGGTGATGCGCGGCGACGAACAGGACGAGCGCGCTAAGCACCAATGCCGATGTGGCGCCGGCAACGCTACGCGCGAGTTCAGCCTTCGAAAGATTGGATCTGGTTGCCATCGCAGCCTCCCGTTCGCGCGAGCTGAGCCGCAGCCGCTTCGGCGGCCAGGCTCGCTCATGGAGACATTCGCATCACCAGGATGAACGCATCATGAGCGAAACGAACCGCCGGTGCCTCCGTTCCAAAATCTGACCCAGTGGATCACTTTCGGAACCCGGGCGTTGACCGCATGCGGCAAGCGGACCGGGCCGCGCCGGAATTGGAAATCGGAGATGCCATGGTGATCCGCTGGGGGCGGCTTCAACCGGCAATTTGGGCGACCGTCATCCTGCTCGTGAGTATCACGGCAGCCGACGCCGAGGGCGACAAGGCGAGCAGGCCATCCGAGTTCATTCTGCTCGCCCAGATCGCGCTCCTGATCGCGGTCGGGCGCGGCCTCGGCGAATTGATGCAGCGGATCGGCCAGCCCTCCGTGATCGGCGAACTGCTCGGCGGCCTGCTGCTCGGACCATCGCTGTTCGGCTGGCTGTGGCCGTCGGCGCATAGCGTGATCTTTCCGCCATCCGGCGAGCAGAAGGCGCTGATCGACGGCATTGCGCAGTTCGGCATCCTGCTCCTGTTGCTGCTGACGGGCATGGACACCGACCTCAAGCTGGTGCGCAAGGTCGGCCGCGCCGCGACCACGATCTCGGTGGCGGGCATCGCGGTGCCGTTTGTCTGCGGCTTCGTGCTCGGCGAATTCCTCCCCGACGGCCTGCTGCCGCATCCAGAAGCGCGGCTGATCGCATCGCTGTTTCTCGGCACGGCGCTGTCGATCTCCTCGGTGAAGATCGTGGCCGTCGTGGTGCGCGAAATGAACTTCATGCGCCGCAATGTCGGCCAGATCATCGTCGCCAGCGCGATCATCGACGACACCCTCGGCTGGATCATCATCGCCGTCATCTTCAGCCTCGCCTCGCGCGGCAGCCTCGACCTGCTCTCGGTCGCGCAGGCGCTGTTCGGCACACTGGCCTTCCTCGCGGTCAGCTTCACGATCGGCCGGCGGCTGGTGTTCCGGCTGATCCGCTGGGCCAACGACCATCTGGTCTCTTCGGCGGCGGTGATCACCGTGATCCTGATGTTGATGTGCGGGATGGCGATGATCACGCACCTGATCGGCGTGCACACCGTGCTCGGCGCCTTCATCGCCGGCGTGCTGGTCGGGGAATCCCCGATCCTGACCCGGCGGATCGACGAGCGGCTGCGCGGGCTGATCTCGAGCCTGTTCATGCCGGTGTTCTTCGGGCTCGCCGGCCTCAGCGCTGACCTCACGGTGCTGAAAGATCCGTCGGTGCTGGGGCTGACCGCGGCGCTGGTCCTGATCGCGAGCATCGGCAAGTTCGGCGGCGCCTTTGTCGGCGGCGCGCTGGGCGGGCTGACTCGGCCGGAATCCTATGCGCTGGCGAGCGGCATGAATGCACGCGGCTCGACCGAGGTGATCATCGCCACCATCGGCCTGTCGATGGGGATGTTGAGCCAGACCATGTACTCGATGATCGTGGCCATGGCGATCCTGACCACGATGGCGATGCCGCCGATGCTGCGCAGCGCGCTGGCGCGGCTGCCGCTCGGCAAGGACGAAAAGGAGCGGCTGGAGCGCGAGGAATATGAGCAGCGCGGCTTCGTCGCCAATCTCGAGCGGCTGCTGCTCGCGGTCGATGAAAGCAGCAATGCGACATTCGCCGCGCATCTCGCCGGCCAGCTCGCCGGCGGGCGCGGTCTGCCGATCACGGTGCTGCATGTCGGCGCCAACGCCAAGCTGCAGGAGCAGAACCGCGCCGATGCAGAGAGCCCCGAGGCGGCGGTCATCAACGCCGCCAAGGCGAGCGCCGAAGCCGATGCGGGCGGCGGCGGCGGCAATGTCGACGTCATCAGCCGCGCCCGCGAGGAGACGGCGGCGGAGGCGATCGCCGAGGAAGCCAGAAAGGGCTTCGACCTGCTGGTGGTCGGCATGGACGCGGTTGCCGGCCCCGATGGCGGCTTCGACAGGCGGCTCGACGACCTCACCTCCGGCTTCGACGGCCCGCTGGCGATCGCGGCCGCCAAGGGCGTGCACGAGAAGGAGCCGACGGCGAATGCGCGGAAGATCCTGGTGCCGGTTTCGGGCAGCAACGTCTCGCGGCGCGGCGCCGAGGTCGCGATCGCGCTGGCGCGCCTCTCGAGCGAGCCGCTGCAGGTGGTTTACGTCTCGACCACGCGCGACAAGGGCGCCCGCCGTACCAGCCCCAGCATGTCGCTGGCGCATGAGGAAGCGATCCTGAAGGACATCGCGGCGACCGCGGCGCGCTATGACATCAACGTGACGACGCGGCTACGCACCAATACTGCACCTGAGGTCGCGATCCTGCAGGAGATCGCGTCAAGCCGGGCCGACCTTGTCGTGATCGGCGTCGACCGCATCCAGGGCGACAGCCTGAATTTCGGCAGCATCGCCGCGGCCGTGCTCGGCAAGTCGAAGGCGTCCGTCCTGCTGGTGTCGGACGGCGACGTCAGGCCCAAGACCTGGGACCCCAAGACTTGAAACAAACATCTGAGCAAGGAAGTTCGGGGCGCGCGAGAGCGTCCGCGTCTACCACTCTTCCGGACAGGGATCGACGATCTTCCAGAGATCGACCCCGTTCTTGATCTTCTTCATCTCGGTGGTGAGCCCGCCATTGCGGCGGATCCACTCCTTCACCGTATCGGGGTAGTAGGACATCAGGTCGGAGGTGCCCTCGAGGCTGGTGACCTTGATGCCGAAGGTGAAGGCCTTGTCGTAATAGGCCTGGTGGAAGCCGATGCTGGCCCGCGGCGTGACGCAGATCTTGTTCAGCGGCACGATGCCGAACACCAGCGTGCAGGCCGAGTTGCAGATGCCGTCGATCACGACGCGCTCGCGGCGCTCGCGGATCTGCTTGTACTTGGCCTTGTACTCCTCGACATAGCCGCCATGGTCGCGCGTGATGTGCAGCACCGCCCGCGCGGGCGTCGCGGCCAGAACCGAGAGCAGCAAGGCGACAAGGGGCGTGATGCGCATGGATCGTTCGAAACCGCGGGAAAGGCCGGGCCCGGGCGGACCTGACCGCAAGACTCTGGCCGGACTGTGTTGGCAATCCGTTAAGCATCCGCAAAAAGGCAAAATTTGGCGCGCTGTGGCTGATTTCCCGCAGCTTTTGGCCCCGATTCCGGGTTAAATGGGCGTTGGGGCGGCCCAGAATGCCGATTCCCGTAAATGCCCGGAGGCCGTCCATGACCAAGACCAAGCTTTTCGCCGCCCTCGCTCTGGCCGTGATGGCCCTGACCCCGGCGGTCGCGGCCGACCTCACGGCCCATCCGCGCCACCACCGGCATCACCACCACGCGCATTCGGGCCTGCCCTACCACATCAGCTATCTGCACAATTACGGCCCCGGCCCGACTGCCGGCAGCTTCGCCTATTACGACGGCCCCGCGCGCAACAAGTGCTATCAGAGCGCGGCCGCCTATATCGGCCAGGACCACCGCCGGCATCCCTGCTTCTGACGGCTTCAAGGAGAGGGCCGGCGGAACGCGCCGGCACTGCCGGATGCCGCGCTCCGTGGCTGCTGGCCCTCCCCGCCCAAGTCTGATAATCGACCCGCAACGCGCTCGTAGCTCAGCTGGATAGAGCATCGGATTTCGATTCCGAGGGTCGGGAGTTCGAATCTCTCCGAGCGCGCCAACGATTTTACCGATAGATCAATAATTTAAGCCGCGCTCATTTCGTTCTGAATGATCGTTTTCGTGTTGCGAGCCAGCTCAACTCGCTCTGAACAAAATCAACGCGTTACCAACCACTGCAAATCGTTCCGCGCAACACGGGCGCAACACGGCGGTTCATCCTCCGTTCGCGTTTTGCCTAGGCGCCGGGCGCAACTGAACCGACCTCGTTCTGGCTAAAGCGTGATGGCATTAAGTTCGATAGCCTGAATTTTTGAGGTAGTTGGCACATTCCTCGGAGGTGAAGGCGTC